>JBCCIM010000004.1 GCA_039111535.1 Bacteroidota bacterium
GCACATTACCCGGCCAGGGATAGGCAGCCAGCTTCTTGATGGTACCCGGCCCCAGTTTCATCTGCCCTTTTTTGTATTTCCGCCCATATAATTTTAAAAAATGATCACACAGCAGCGGCAGATCGTCTTGCCGTTCGCGCAGCGGTGGCAGCTTGATTTCGACGGTGTTGATCCGGTAGAGAAGGTCTTGCCTGAACTTGTTCTCAGCCGACATCTCATAGAGCGGCATGTTGGTTGCACAAATCAGGCGGACATCAATTGGGCGGTGTTTATTTGAGCCGACCCGAGTAATTTTTCGATGCTGGAGGGCCGAGAGGAGCTTGGCCTGCAAGGGCAACGAGAGGTTACCGATTTCGTCGAGGAATAGTGAGCCTTTGTGTGCTGTTTCGAAGCGTCCGGCGCGGTCTTCGCGGGCATCCGTAAAAGCCCCTTTCACATGCCCAAATAACTCGCTCTCAAAAAGCGTTTCACTGACTGCACCCAGGTCGACCGTGACAAAGACCTGCTCTGCACGCTGCGAGGCGCGGTGAATTGCGCGGGATACCAATTCTTTACCTGTACCGTTCTCGCCAAGTACCAGCACATTGGCGTCGGTAGGTGCCACTTTGCCGATCGTTTCGAACACTTTACGCATGCCGGCAGACTCCCCGAGAAAAACCTGGTAGGGCGAGTCCATTGCTTCGCTCAGGTGCCGCTTTTGCCGGCGCAACTGGGTCATTTCTTTTTTTGAGGAACGCAGCCGAATGGCATTTTTGACCGTGGTAATCAAGCGCTCATTTTGCCACGGTTTAAGGATGAAATCCGTTGCCCCCTCCTTGATGGCATTTACGGCGGTTTCGACGTCGCCAAAAGCGGTAATCAGGATGACCGAAATGGCCGGGTCAATTTTGATGATTTCATTTAGCCAGTGGAGTCCCTCGAGGCCGGTGTTGTTGCCGCGGGCAAAGTTCATATCGAGCAGTATGACGTCATACGAAGTCTGCTGGAGCAGGGCCGGCAGGGCCGCGGGGTTCTCCTGGGTATCTACCTGCGCAACGTGTTGCTTGAGCAGCAATCGGGCTGCTTGCAGAATGTCGGGATCATCATCGATGACCAATACGCTCCCATGCTTCATATTAAACCACCAGATGCTTTGAATTTGTTGCTGTAAGATAGAGGTGTTCGATAACGAACACAAGCTGAATCGTATCCGAACACCAGCGCAATGTCTTTGGGTTTATTTATTTGGCTTAAGTTGTTGTTTTTAATAGGTTTGAAAATATTGGCACTGCTTTTGGAATAGAAAGTAACGGTAAGTAATCATAGCCCCATCAGGCAAATACAAGATGCAACAGTCAGACCTCAAACCAGGCCTCGGAGACACAAACCACAAGTCGTCATTCACGACGAGCGGTTCCGGGATGGATCGCGTCGTAGAAAAGCCGAAGTGGCCGCCCCAAAAGATCGGACTCATCGTTGGCGCCGTTCTTTTTGTCGCCATGGTCGCATATGGACTCTGGACGCAACAAGGTGGACGTAAGTTACGTGTTGAACAAGACAAGCTGACCATCAGCACCATCGCGCAAGACGATTTCCAGGAGTTTATCGCCGTGACTGGTGTAGTGGAGCCGTTGCGGACAGTTTTCCTCGATGCTGCGGAAGGTGGACGGGTGCAAGAGATCTTTGTCGAAGAGGGCGCGATGCTTGAAGCAGGTGACCCAATCGTAAAGCTCACCAACAACGATTTGCAACTGGATCTGCTGAACAGGGAAGCGCAGTTTTATGAGACGATGAACTTCTTGCGGGAGGCACGCCTCTCCATGGAGCAAAATACGCTCAACCTCCGCCAGCAGATTGTGGAGATCAATTACCAGATCACCCGCCTGCAGCGGCAGCACGCGCGTAATGAAGAGCTATTTAGCAAAGAGCTGATTTCAGACAACGATTACCATGAAGTGGCTGATGAACTGGAATATCAGAAACAGCGCAGAACGCTTACCCTGGCTTCACACAAGCAGGATTCCCTGATGCGGCTTGTACAGGTAAGCTCACTGGAATCTTCGGTTGAGCGGTTGCAACGCAACCTTGATGTGGTGCGGGCGAACCTGGAAAACCTCGTGGTTCGCGCGCCGATTGCCGGCCAACTTACCTCTTTTGATGTGGAAGTAGGGGAAGCCATTGGCGTCAGCCGGCGCATCGGGCAAATAGACAAACTCGATGGCTTTCGGGTCAATGTGCCCATTGATGAACATTACCTGACCCGCATCAACACAGGACAAATGGGGTCTTTCACCCTCGCGTCGTCAGACTATGCCTTGCAGATCCGGAAAGTTTACCCGGAAGTGCAAAATGGGCGTTTTGAAGTCGACATGGAATTTACCGATGAAAGCCCGGCCGGCATTCGCCGAGGGCAGACCCTTCGCATCCGATTGGAACTGGGTGACCTGACCGAGGCGCTGCTGGTGCCCAAAGGCGGATTCTTCCAGCAAACGGGTGGCAACTGGATTTTTGTTGTTGAAAATGGCGAGGCCACGCGACGCGATATCCAGTTGGGCCGGCAAAACCCGCAGTTTTATGAAGTGCTTTCTGGCTTGCAGCAAGGAGAGCGCGTCGTTACATCTTCTTACGATACGTTTGGCAACGTGGACCGCCTGGTGCTCCAGGAGTAAGGTGCACACACCCAAAGCCACGTTCCTCTGAACTTATTCTGAATAGAACCTAACGTTATGATTCGCACTAAGAACCTGACCAAAGTATACCGCACGGAAGACATTGAGACCTCAGCCCTGGGCGGCGTAGATATCGAAATCCAGGCCGGAGAGTTTGTATCAATCATGGGACCCTCCGGGTGCGGCAAGTCTACTTTGCTGAACATTCTTGGCCTGCTCGACAATCCTTCCGGCGGCGCCTACCATTTCTTCGGCGAAGAAGTTGCCGGCTTTACAGAGCGGCAACGCGCCGGCCTCCGCAAAGGCAGCATCGGGTTTGTCTTCCAAAGCTTCAACCTGATCGACGAGCTGTCGGTTTTTGAAAACGTAGAACTGCCACTGCTCTATATCGGCGTGAATGCCAAGGAGCGCGAAGAGAAAGTACACGCGGCGCTAGACCGGGTAGGAATGATGCACCGCCGCAAGCACTTCCCGCAACAACTCTCAGGTGGACAGCAGCAGCGTGTTGCCATAGCGCGGGCTGTGGTAGCCATGCCCAAGTTGATCCTTGCTGACGAACCTACGGGTAACCTGGATTCGGCGCATGGACAGGAAGTGATGAAGCTGCTGACTGAGCTCAACGAAGCCGGCACAACAATCATCATGGTAACGCACTCGCCAGCAGACGCTGAGTATAGCCACCGCGTGATTCACTTGTTTGACGGACACGTCGTGAGCGAGAACTTCATGCGCGAAAAATACGCCCTCAACTAGGCGCTGTCCAATAATAAAAAACAGCCAGCACCTATCCCGAACCTGATCCGGGATCTCATGACACGGTAGTGAAGGACCATCCTGTACTTAAACCCACCCGCTATGCTAAAGAACTATTTCAAAATCGCCGGTCGCAATCTGCGGCGCAACCTGGGATATACCTCCATCAATATAGGCGGCCTGGCGGTTGGTATTGCGTGTGTCTTGCTCATTCTGGCATATGTCCGCGATGAGGCGGGGTACGATGATTTTCATGTGGATGCTGAACGCATTTATCGTGTGCATGTCGGGGAAGACCAGGAAGTGACACCGACAGCCATTGCGCCCGTTTTGAAGCGTAGTGTCCCTGAAGTGGAAGCCGTAACGCGGCTGTATGACGTCGGGCGATTCCAGCCCCCCGTTGTACGACGCGGGACCATGCAAGCGCTCGAATCGAGCTTCTTCTATGCGGATTCAACCGTGTTTGATGTGTTTTCGCTACCCCTTGTGGTAGGGAGTCCATCTGATGCTCTCAGCCGGCCCCGAACCCTGGTTATCTCACAGACCCTGGCAGCCAAATACTTTGGGGATGAGAACCCGATCGGCCAGACCCTGGAAATCGGTCAGCGGCGGACCCCATTTGAAATAACCGCTGTAATGGCAGATCTCCCGAGTCAGTCTCACGTCCAGTTTGGTTTGATGGCATCATTCAATACAACCGGATGGGCAGATCGGGAGATTTGGGATTCTGCCAACTTCTTTACCTATGCAAAACTGGTTAATGCCGGCGCTGCATCAGCTGTATCTGCAAAAATGGCTAACCTTGTAGAGGAAGCACGGATAAGTGGATTGGTTGATGATGACTACAGCCTGTCGCTGTTTCCGCTGATAGGGATACATCTCGATTTTGAAGGACGGTCGATTTATCTGTACCTGTTGTCTGCCATTGCATTGATGATTTTGCTGATTGCCTGCGTGAACTACATTAACCTGGCAACTGCTCGTGGGGCTCGGCGCGCGCGGGAAGTCGGGGTGCGCAAGGTAGCTGGCGCAGAGCGGTTGCAGCTGATAAACCAGTTTCTGAGCGAATCGGCGCTAACAACCTTGCTTGCCTTGGGTTTGGCTGTATTGATAGCTGAACTCGCACTGCCCTTTTTCAACGACATCACTGGCAAAACGCTGGACTTGAACTACTTTGCTGATCCCATGCTTTGGGTGAGTATGGCCGGCATATTATTGCTTGTTGGCATTGCCGGTGGAGCGTACCCGGCGTTTATGCTCTCATCGTACGAGCCCGGGCATATATTCAAAACGACATCGCAAGCCGGAACGGGCGGAAGCGGGCTGCGGCGCTCACTTGTGGTTTTTCAATTCTCTGTATCAGTGGTGCTGATTGTAGGTACCGCGGTCATTTACCAGCAATTGCGCTACATACAGGACAAAGACCTGGGGTTCAACAAAGAGCAACTTGTTGTTTTGCCGATGGGACTCGGGAATGCCATTGAAGAATCCTATCCATCGATTCGGGGTGCCCTGTTGCAGGAAACGCAGATTGAGAGCGTGGCTGCCATCAATCACATTCCAGGGTACCAGGAAGGCGGCTACGGGTTTTGGGCAGCCGGCGTATTTGAAGACAGTAACACACTGCCTGATATCGGTGGGGTGCCTTCAGATCCGCATGTGGTTGAAACACTGGGACTTCGGCTGGTTGCCGGCCAGGACTTTCTTCCAATGACTGCCGATTCCATCACTTCCGGTACGTACCAATATCTCCTGAATGAGGCGGCTGTAGCAGAAGCCGGCTGGACACCCGAAGAAGCCATCGGCAGGCGGATTGCGCTGTCTGGAAACCGTATGGGTGCCGTCCGGGGCGTCATTGCAGACTATCACTTCCTTTCGCTCCACGAGAAAATTCAGCCCCTGGCTTATTTTTATGAGCCTTCAGGCTGCAACTACATGCTGGTGCGGCTTGCCGCTGGCAATACTTCAGAAGCAATGGAGCGGGTGGCTGAAGTCTGGGCCGCCATGTTGCCTGACAGGCCATTCAATTACACATTCCTTGATGACGAAATCGGCGCGCTCTATCGCAGTGAGCAGCAAACAAGCCGCGTGTTTTTCCTCTCTGCAATGCTTGCCATTTTTATCGCCTGTCTGGGCCTGTTTGGGCTAGCTGCTTTCACCACGGCGCAGCGGCGGAAAGAAGTAGGCATCCGCAAAGTGATGGGCGCGAGTGTTTGGCAGGTCATGGTGCTCCTGACCAAAGAGTTTTCCTGGCTGGTTGTGCTTGGGTTTGGCATTGCAGCGCCAATTGCCTTTGCAATCACGCAGCAGTGGCTACAGAATTTTGCATACAAAGCGCCTCTTTCGATCTGGCTATTCCTTACAGCCGGCCTGCTTGTACTCTGTATCGCATGGTTCACGGTTGGCTACCAGGCGTTTCGTGCAGCGCGTGTCAATCCGGTTAATGCACTACGCTATGAGTAGGGCATATGGGTACCCGGTGATACGCATCAAATGGCTTTAAACAGATCAACACCATGCTCAAGAATTACCTCAAAGTAGCTTTCCGAAACCTGCGCCGGCATCCCGGACAGACAGGCATCAACATCGTTGGGCTCGGTATGGGCATTGCCTGTGCCATGCTTGCCATGCTGTTTCTGCATAACGAGGTCACGTACGACAAATTTCACGATGATATAGATGATATCTACCGGGTGACGTCGCGTTTTGCCAAAACCATCCAGTTTACTGTTGTCCCAGATCCGATGGTGCCGGCGGCAATTGAAGAGATCCCGGACATCGTTGATGGCACCAGGGTTTGGGCCAGTGAAGTGCTCATTGCACAAGATACCGAGTTGTACGAGGAGCAGGCATCGTACGTAGATCCTTCGTTTTTTGATGTGTTCTCGTTTCCATTGCTCTCGGGGTCGCGTGTTTTTGATAAGCCACATGAAGTGATGCTTTCGCCGGCGCTTGCAAAGAAATATTTTGGCGAAACGAACCCGATAGGGCAGACCCTTTCTTTGCAACTCAATGAAGGCTTTCAGGCCTATACGGTGGTTGGGGTAACCGCACCCGTCCCCGAAAACTCGTCCATCGATTTTGACATGCTGCTTCCCTTTTCTCAGCGGTATGAACTGAAAGACCCTGCAGATGAAGAATCATGGGCGAGTTATGGGGTGACCGGGTTTATTCAATTGCGGGCAGATGCGGACACCGCGGCGGTTAGCCAGCAATTGCTCTCCCTGCTCGATAAGTACAGTGGGGAGCGGATTCGGGAGGAAGAGGCTGCACTGACAGACTATGCGTTTCTCCTTTCCCCACTGGCAAAACACCACCTCGCCGGGACGGGTCTGGGCGGGCACGGGATTTCATCGGGTACCAACCCGTCGTATGTCTACATCCTCTCAGTTATTGCTGGCCTTGTGCTGTTGATTGCCTGTTTTAACTTTATGAATTTGTCGATTGGACAGGCTTCGAGTCGGCTTAAGGAAGTGGGGGTGCGCAAGGTCATCGGCGCGGCGAGAAAGCAGCTTGTTTTGCAGTTTAGCTTTGAAGCGTTATTACTCAGCGCAATTGCTGCTGCCATAGGCGGGATCCTCGTGTATATCGCGTTGCCACATTTCAACAATTTAACGGGTAGTGCACTTTCCGTCGCATTTGTTGATGGGCCGCTTGTGGCGGGTACGTTTCTCTTTGTCACATGTACAACGGCTTTCTTCGCCGGCGCCTATCCCGCGATCATGCTGGCCGGCGTTGGTTCTATGGCGGCTTTTGGAGGCAAATACAAATTTGGCGGGGCCAATTTCTTTACCCGGTCACTTGTTGTGTTACAGTTTGCCTGCACCATCATGTTTCTGATCGGGACGGTGTTTGTGAGCCAGCAGCAAGCGTTCATGCGCAATGCAAGCCTTGGCTTCGAGCAAGAGCAGCTTGTTGTGTTGCCCGTTTCAGCACCATCAAATCAGCCACAAGCCGGCGCGCAGCTGCTTGAACGGTTTCAGGCACATATGAATGGACATCCAACGGTCCACGCAATTGTCGGCACCTCCAATGCATTTGCTGATGGCAATTCAGCAACCATGAAAACCCTCGAAGACGGACGGCAGCAGATTCTCTACACCTACCGGGTTGACAATGCTTTTGTGGATGTAATGGAAATACCCGTCGCAACTGGCCGCAACTTCGACGCATCGAAACCTACCGATGCCCAGGCCGGCATTCTGGTCAATGAAGCGTTTGCCCGGGTGTTTGCTATGGATAATCCCGTCGGACAAGTGGTGCCAGTTGACCTGGTTGGTATCGACAATCCTGTTATTCTCGGGGTTATGGAAGACTTCCATTTTGAAAGCCTGCACCAGCAAATCAAGCCGGTATTCTTCCATCAGCAAGCTGGCAATTACAAAATCAATTTCTTGCTGGCCCGCATTGCACCACACGATGTGCCGGCCAGTATCGACGCGTTGCGGGCTGCATGGGGCGAATTGCAGCCCGGTTATCCTTTTGACTACTACTTCCTCGATGAAGCCATCGATGCCCAGTACCAGGCTGAAGAAAGATGGGCACGTGCCATGCGCTATGCGTCCTGGATTGCCATTTTCATCGCATGCCTGGGTTTACTCGGACTGACCTCAATCACCATGTCCAAACGCACCAAAGAAATCGGAATCCGCAAAGTGCTCGGCGCTTCTGTGCCCGGATTGGTGCAACTGCTTTCTCGTGAGTTTGCGGTGCTTGTTGTCCTTGCAAACGTACTTGCGTGGCCCCTGGCCTTTTTCGCACTGGAGTGGTGGCTTGGGGCTTTCTCCTACCAGATCGATTTGAGCCTCATTGTTTTTGCCGGCATCGGTTTGCTCACGCTGGGCATCGCCTTGCTCACGATCAGCTTTCAAAGTATCAGAACGGCCCGGGCAAATCCTGTTTCAGCACTGCGATACGAATAGGTATTCGCCTTTTTGTCCTTATTCAAGCTATAAAACCAAAAAGCTGCACATGCTCAAGAGTTATTTCAAAAGCGCATTGCGGAGCCTGCGGATGCAACCCGGGCTTGCACTTATCAACCTGTTTGGGCTGGCGGTTGGATTGGCCTGCTGCATCTTAATTACGCTTTACCTGCAAGATGAACTCGGATACGATTCTTATCACGAAAATGGCCCGCAGATTCACCGTGTTGTGATCGATTACACAACAAACGGCGTCAAGCGCGAGCAGGGGTATACGCAGGGCATGCTGGCGCCGCTGCTAAAAGAAGAAATCCCCGAAATCAGTGATGCTGTACGATTGCTGGGCACCGGGGGCATCATGAGCTACGGAGACCGGCAGTTCAACGAAACGCGGCTTATTGTATCAGACCCGGCTGTGTTTTCTGTTTTCAGTTTTGAACTGCTTCGGGGTGCGCCTGAAGAGGTGTTGTCAGCGCCCGGCAGTATTGTGCTTACGGAAATGATGGCTGAAAAATACTTTGGCCGTGCTGATCCTATTGGAGAAGTGTTACAGTTTAGCAACGACCGTCAATTGACCGTCACCGGCATTGTAGCTGCACCGCCGGCGCAATCACACTTCACATTTGAAGGCATTATTTCCATGGCCACGCTGGACACTGCAGATGCGCCTTCGTGGATGTTCAGCGAATGGCTGTCTACTTTTGTACAGACGTACGTGTTGCTCGGCGAGGGCACCACTGCACCACAGGTTGAAGCAAAAATTGCTGGCCTTGTTGAGCGCCGCGCCGGCGAAATGATGCGAGGCGCCAACCGATGGGTTGACCTGTACCTTGAACCCTTATCTACGATTTATTTGACCTCTGAACGCGACGGGCTGGGAACGCGGGGCAGCCTGACCAATCTGTATGTGTTTGGGTTTATTGCCGGCTTTATTCTGCTGATTGCGTGTATCAATTTCATGAACCTCGCCACGGCGAGGGCCATGCGGCGCGCACGAGAAGTAGGGGTAAGGAAGTCTCTTGGGGCAGCCCGTCAACAGCTGGTTTTACAGTTTTTGCTAGAGGCGCTTTTTACTACGTTACTGGCTACGGCATTGGCTGTCGGGTTGGCTGGCTTGAGCATGGGGGCCTTTAATGATCTTGCTGGCAAATCCCTCGGGATACAAGCATTGCTTGATGGCCGCAATTTACTCGTGCTATTTGCAATGGTAGGCATTGTAACCTTGCTTGCCGGCAGTTATCCCGCGCTGGTATTGTCTGGGTTTGAGCCCATGGGTGTGTTGAAAGGCAAAATGGGGAACTGGCGTAGGGGGGAGGGCTTGCGTAAATCGCTCGTTGTATTCCAATTTGCAATCTCGATTGCGCTGATCGTGGCGACGGGCGTGGTGTACTACCAACTGCAATTTATGAAAGGCCAGCAGCTAGGCTTCGAAAAAGAGCAGGTGCTTGTCCTGGATTTTCAGGGAGATGATGAGGTACAGCAACAACTGCCTGCCATTAAATCTGAAATGCGCCGGCAGCCGGGGGTACTGGCCGTTTCAACATCGCAAACGGTACCTGGTCGTGGCTTGCCAGCAAGTGGCGGTGCGGTGCAACTCGCGGATGGCGTTTCGCAGGATATAAGCGTTGGACTGTACATGGTAGATTTCCCGTTTGTTGACTTGTACCAAATGGAAATGGTTGCCGGCCGTGATTTCAATAGCCAGATCGCTTCAGATTCTACGGCGGCGCTCCTCTTGAATGAAACAGCTGTTGCCCAACTGGGCCTGTCTTCTCCCGAAGATGCCCTTGGGCTTGAAGCAAGCTTCTGGGGTAATGCTGGCCGTGTTGTGGGCGTAGTCCGCGATATTCACCACTTCGCCTTGCAAACCAGCGTTACGCCGATGGCCTTGCGGATTGATCGGGATAACCAGTCCCTCTTTTCCGTGCGCATCGCACCAGAGAACATTTCACAAACAGTGGCGGCGTTGCAGGGCGTATGGCAGCAGATGGTACCAAGCCGGCCTTTTACTTACGAATTTTTGGATGAAACCTTTGATGCCCAGTATCGCGCTGAAGAACGGTTTGGTCGTGTCTTTTTTGTCTTCACCGTGCTGGCATTGCTGATCGCGTGCCTCGGACTATTTGGGCTTGCTGCCTACACCGTTGCCTATCGCACCAAAGAAATTGGAATACGCAAAGTGCTTGGCGCATCAACGCAATCTGTGATTTTGTTGTTGTCAAAAGACTTTACGCAGCTTGTGCTGATAGCCGTCTGCCTGGCTACGCCGGCTGCTTACTTTGCCATGCAGTCGTGGCTAGAGGCCTTTCCTTACCGGATCGGTGTGCCGTGGTGGCTCTTTGTAGGCGCCGGCGCACTTGCGCTCATAATCGCGTCCCTCACGGTTGGCGCGCAGTCGCTTCGCGCTGCCAATACCAACCCGGTAGAAGCACTAAAGCGCGATTAACCCCGGTAACAATAACATTCTCCATTTATCACCGTTGTGAGCCATGTTTCGTAATTATCTTCGCATCGCATTTCGTAACCTGTATCGGTATAAAGGATACGCCCTGATCAATATCCTGGGCTTATCGATTGGTATTGCACTGTGCCTGATTATCCTGCGGTACGTTCAGTTTGAAAAAAGTTTTGATCGTTTTCATACCCACGCAGCAGATATTGTGCGGGTGGAGAACCTTGTTCAGGCTGAGCAGGGCATTCGGCAATGGGCTTACACGCCGCGAGACCTGGCTGATTTTCTGCAAGACACATACCCGGAGATAAAAACGGTTACGCGAATTGGTTCAGAAGATGAGCCGCTGGTAAGCTTTGAAACAAAGCGATTTTACGAGTCGAATTTCCACTATGCAGATGCCAATGTATTTGATGTATTTGACCTGCGCGTCTTGCGAGGTGATGTAGAAGCATTGGATCGTCCGGGTACGGTGATGCTTACCCAAGAAATGGTGCGAAAATATTTTGCTGGCGTAGATCCTGTGGGGCAAACCATTGACGTATCTGATAAGTGGGAGGGGAGCGTACATACCTTCGAAGTTGTTGGTATTATCGAAGCCTTGCCTTCAAACTCGCATTTCTCTGTGCATTTTTTGGGCTCGCTGGCTACCCTTGATGCATTGTATGAGGACATGAACAGCCAGCAAGTGTACACGTACGTGCGCTTGAAGCGCGGTGCTTCTCCCGCGGCATTTATAGAGAAAGTGCAGGGGTTGCACGAGCGGTCCCAACTGGCGTGGTTGGAGAATGGCCGGCGGCTCTCAGGGACCCCGCTACTCGACATCCACCTGTATAGCAACAATGACCCGACCACAGAAATTGCTGTACAGGGAGATATCCAGGTTGTCTATCTGTTTTCTCTTACCGCTCTTCTGGTCATTATTCTTGCCTGTATCAACTATGCTAATCTGGCTACGGCGCGTGCATCAGCCAGAGCGATGGAGGTAGGGGTGAGGAAAGTAGTCGGCGCCGGCCGGAGCCAATTAATTGCACAATTTATTGCTGAATCGTTTGTGTTTGTCATCCTGGCACTCGGACTTGGTATTTTGCTTTCCAACCTGGCGCTACCCTTCTTTTACGGGCTGCTCGACAGGGAATTTGTATTTGACTGGGTAAACCCTTCCTTCCTTTTGGCAATAGGGCTTGGCACGGTTGCCATTGTGCTGCTGGCCGGCAGCTATCCAGCCTTTTTGTTGTCGGGGCTCAGGCCTATCCGCATCATCAAGGGCTTTGATTACAAGCAGAGTGGGGTAAGTTTTCGGAAAGGGCTGGTGGTGTTCCAGTTTGTGGTATCGATTGCATTTATTGCTGCAACCGTCACGATTTACCATCAGCTCAATTTTGTTACCAGTGAACGCCTCGGATTTGCGCAAGAGCAGCGGCTGATCCTCAAAACGCGCAACCGGTTAAATGCCAATGCGACAGCGCTAAAAGAAGAGCTGGAGGCTACAGCCGGCGTGAAGCGCGTTTCGCTGAGCTCCGGTTTGCCGGGCCATCCTTCAGCTATTTCCTTTTATACCCGTTCTGCTTTTGAAGGGGCAAGCGGAGACCCAGACGAGTATGTCGTTTTTGATCACATTTGGGTCGATCACAACTTTTTGGAGACGTTTGATATCCCGATTCAGCAAGGCCGCAATTTTTCAACAGCATTTGGCTCGGATGCAGCTACGGCTGTGCTGATCAACACATCTGCTGCGAAAGCGCTGGGACTCGACGACCCGGTAGGCAAAACCTTTACGCGAAATGACGTGCAGCTGGAAATCATAGGTGTTGTATCAGACTTCCATATTCACGACCTCAAACAGCTGGTCCGCCCGCTTATTCTGGAGCTAGACACGGCCACGACGTTTGTTACCGTTCAATTGACGTCGAATGAAGTGAGAGCCAGCCTGGTGGCAGTAGAAGCCCTCTGGAATAAACACATTCCTGATTTCCCGTTTCAATATGCCTTTCTCGATGAAGAAATAGCCTCGATGTACCGAGAGGAACAGCGACTCGGACATCTCTTCCTGGTCTTTTCAGGATTGGCTGTACTCGTTGCCTGTTTGGGGCTGTTTGGCCTGGCTGCCTATACTACCGTACAGCGCAGCAAAGAAATCAGCATCAGAAAAATCCTGGGGGCAAGTGTTCGGAATTTGGTGTCGATGTTGACGGAAGATTACCTGAAACTCGTGGGGATAGCTTTTATCGTGGCAGCGCCGCTTACCTACTTTGTGATGGATGCGTGGCTCGCGTCGTTTGTGTATCACATAGACCTTGGGATATGGATTTTCTTACTGGCCGGCGTGCTGGCTGCACTGATTGCCATTGCCACGGTAGGTTATCAGAGTGTAAGGGCTGCTATTGCAAACCCGGTAGAATCTTTACGGCAATCATAGCAGCCTTTGCGTGAGGCCGTTTCATTTGGTCAAGACACGATTGATATGAAAGAAATATGCGTAAATTTGCCCGAATTGGAAGTTGATGAGACCGTTGAGGTGGAAATCCGCGTCAAAGGTAAAAACCAGGAGCTGCGCTACAGGGTTGAGGCTTTTGATCTGACCGAAAGCAAGGTTGATGCTTCACGTGTGGATCAGCTACGCATCCTCATCCAGGCCTACGATCCAAACTGGGAGCTTGTACAAATCGGGATTCCAGATGAACAGGTCATCCCGGTGATGTTCAAGCAACGGGCAGAAAAATCCGCCGGCGAGTAAGCGCTGTAAAAGTTGTGAAATGAGAGGTTTAACATGTTGAAAATAAAAGAGTTAACCAAGTCATACATGCAGGGGTTTTCCCGGCATTTTATCCTGCGCAACATAAACCTGGAAATCGAGCAAGGGTCGTTTGTCAGCATCATGGGCCCTTCAGGTGCCGGCAAGTCTACCTTGTTGCATATTCTTGGTATGTTGGATGAGCCTTCTACCGGAGAATACCTGTTTAACGATGAGCCCGTGCATAAGCTGAGCGAGAAAAAGCGTACAGCATTGCACCGTGAACACATTGGATTTGTGTTTCAGGCTTACCACCTGATTGATGACCTCACTGTGTACGAGAACCTGGAAACGCCGCTGCTCTATAAAAAAATCAAAGGCAGCGAACGCAAGAGCATGGTGGCTGAACTACTCGACCGGTTCAATATGGTAGCAAAGAAAGACCTGTTTCCCAGCCAGCTTTCAGGCGGGCAGCAGCAACTCGTTGCCATTGCACGCGCCTTGATCATCAAGCCCCAATTGATCCTCGCAGATGAGCCTACGGGCAACTTGCACTCCAAGCAGGCGGAAGAGATTATGGAAACCCTCAAGAAATTAAACGAAGAGGGCGTGACCATTATTCAGGTAACCCACAATGCAGAGTTAGCCGGTTACGGCAACCGCATCATAGAACTGGTAGATGGGCGCGTTGAAGCAGATTATATCCCTGCGCCGGCAGCTTAAAGATAGCCTGCAACTGGTCCTTTTGGATTAGCGACAATTCCCTGTTGGTACATGGCATCTTGGGAAGAGATGTTGCATATTAGATGGGCTTGATCAATCAGAAAGGATCGTTGTATGTCTTCTAATGAGGCTGCCCGGACCACCGTTGCTGCTCTTTTGAGCTGCCGTGAGGATGAAAAGGGGCCTTCGGTAGATGAATTACTGCCGTTTATTTATGAGGAGTTGCGTGAAATGGCGCACAGGCAACTCGCCCGTGAGCAGGGGCAGCGTACATTACACACCACCGACCTCGTTCACGAAGCTTACATGCGGCTCGTAGACGATTCCCAGGTTTCGAAAAAAGGCAAGGCCTACTTTTTCTCTGCTGCAGCCAGCGCCATGCGGCGCGTCCTTGTCGACCAGGCCCGCAAACGGAATTCGAAGAAAAGGGGAGAAGGGATACAGAAGGTCAAGCTGGACGATGTAGAGATTGGTATCAATGCGTTCGCCGGCAATTTACTCGACCTTGACGACGCACTCAACGAACTCGCTGCTTTTAGCCCGCGCCAGGCCAGGGTGGTAGAATACCGCTTCTTCGGCGGACTCGGCGTCGAAGAGACGGCTGATATCCTGCAGATTTCGTCCCGCACGGCAACCAATGACTGGAAGCTGGCGCGGGCCTGGCTCCATCGCCGGCTTAAAGCATAATTTCTCTATCCTTCCCGACCCATGCAGGACCCAGCACACAACAAGGCACCAAGCCGCGAGCAGTGGCAGGCTGTAGAGCAGTTGTTTCTGAAGGCACTCGAACTGCCTACCGATAAAAGGGCCGCTTTCCTCGATGACGCTTGTGTAGCGGATACTACGCTACGCGAAGAGCTAGACTCATTACTGGCGGCCCACGATGAACAGCATGGATTCCTCGACGAAATGGATGCGTCGAGCGCTGTTGCCTTAATGCACGACATGCAGCCTGAAGCGGCTCGAACCTATGGTGCGTATCAAGTGGTACGGGAAATTGGGCGTGGCGGGATGGGGAAAGTATATCTCGCAGAGCGCAGAGACGGACAGTTTAGTCAGCAAGTAGCCCTTAAGGTGGTCAAGGGCGGGTTAGATACCGCCGGCATTTCTCAGCGTTTTCTGCAGGAACGGCAGATTCTGGCGCAATTGCAGCACCCCAATATTGCCAGGCTCCTTGACGGTGGATTGAGTACAGCTGGAGACCCGTACTTCGTGATGGAATACATCGACGGACAGCCATTGTTGATGTATTGCGATGCACAGCGTCTTTCCGTGGATGCCCGCATCCGTTTGTTTGTGAAAGTGTGTGAGGCGGTTCAGTATGCGCATCAGAATCTTATCGTACATCGTGACCTGAAGCCGGGCAATATATTGGTAACGCCGGCTGGGGATGTAAAGCTGCTGGATTTCGGCATAGCAAAGCTGATTGCGGACGGCGAAATGGAGGCGCCGGAGCCACTCACGGAAACTGGCTTTAAGGCAATGACACCCGAATATGCCTCTCCAGAGCAAGTGCGGGCTGAAGTCATTACAACAGCTACTGACGTTTATGCACTGGGCGTCATTCTGTACGAAATGCTCGTGGGTTGCCGGCCCTACCAGTTTGATCGGCGATCGATGCAGGAAGTGGTGCAGGCGATTTGCATAAATGAGCCGGCGCGACCGCTCCGGGCCCTCGATTTGCCAGCTTTGAACCTGCATCCCGTGCCTCAAATAGCTGCAAACCGTGGTCTTTCAATGCCTCGTTTGCAGCGCACGCTGAAAGGTGATGTCGAAGCAATTTTGCTGAAAGCGTTGCAAAAAGAATCTTCAGCGCGCTACGCCACGGTACAGGCCATTCGCGAAGACCTCGAACGGTATCTGGCGCGTTTACCTGTGAAATCACGTGCCGGTTCGCTCGGGTATGTATTCAACAAATTTATCCGTCGGCACCGGTTTGCTGTAGCTGGTTTGGGCTTATTTATTCTCTGTCTTGCAGTGTTCAGTATTGTGCTGGGCGTGCAGGCAAACCGGTTGGCTGCAGAACGCGACCGAAGCCAACGTGAGGCTGAGAAAGCAGTTGCTGTGGCAGACTTTCTGGAAAGTATCTTGAGTCAACACGTGCCACATTGGGGAATAGCGATGAGCCAGTGACTGCACAAGAGTTGTTAAAATCGGGAGTCGATCGGGTTAAGTCTGATTTCAGCGCTAACCCGGAAGTGCAGGCCATGTTGTTGCAGGTATTGGGACGTACCCACCTCAGTATGAGCTTTTTTGAGGATGGAAGACAATTGCTGGAGGAGGCATTGGCTATGTCAATCGCACAGCAGGGGCACGAAAGCCTGGAGACTGTCCAAAACAAAATGCTGCTTTCCTCAGTGCTCCGGACACTCGGGACTCCCGGCTGGAAAGAAGAGGCCCGCAGGCTTTATGAAGAGGCGCTGGCTACACAACGCCGGCTTGGAGACAAAGAAGAAAACATAGCAAATACACTGCTATATCTTGGCGTGCACTTGCATGCAATAGGCGATAAGGAATCCGTGAAAGCAACGGCGCAGGAGGCGCTGGCCCTTTGGGGAAGAACGCAGGACTATACCAATCCTGACGTAATTAAACGCACGTTTGAGATGGCTTCCTTACAGCGCTATGCAGGCGAATCAGCTGTTGCAGAGTCCCTATACGCTGATGTGATCACCCGTGTGGAGCCAACAACTGAAGTTTTACAATATAGGTTGTCGCAGGCTCACACGTACCTCGCCTCGTTGTATTTTACACTGCGCCGGGACAACGCAGAAAAGTTGTTTCATTACGAACAAGCCTATGAACTGATCAAAGACTTACCAGATGTAGCGTACGATGATTTTGTGGATAAACAAAATAGTTATGCTGTAGCGCTTGCCGAAAATGGTCAGACAGAAAAAGCCATTGCATTGCTCAACAAAAGCATTAGCTATTGGCAAAATCTGGATGAGACCTCGCAAGAAGCATACGAAGATCGAGAACGCGCATTTGGGTTGGCCCAGGCAGAAGGATACTTGCAGAAAGCATATCGCTTGGCCGGCGATTATGCGCAAGCCGAACAGGTACTCAAAAAATCTTTAGGACGTATTCGAGCGATCTTTGGTACTGACAATTACCAGCCTCGCATTATGGAAATCGAACTGGCCAAATTGCTGGGTGCTCAGGATAAAATGGCGGAAGCATATCTTGTTTTGGATGGTGCCATAGCCGAGTTGTCCAAACAGTTTGGCAAAGACTATCTCATAGTTAGCACAGCTCGTTCGCTGAAGGCTTCATTTTATATGAAAGACGGGCGTATTGATGAAGCAGAGCAGATGCTGTATGAAATAACCGCTGCACTTGCCAGTGATGAGGGCCGCATTCCAACCAGGCACCTGGGGCCAGTTTTTATGCTCGCGCGGGCCTTTGGTTTGCAAAACAAGCCCCTTCGTGCAGATTCACTGCTCCACAAACATTATGAAGATATCCTTGCTGTCTCAGAAGAGGAGACACTTGTGGGCCTTCGCATGAAAAGCGTGATAGACTCCCTGCACACAGCCGAAGGGTTTTCTGTTATGCACGGGTTTTGAGTTGTTTAATGTGTGACGACGAAAATCCTTCTAACAGTACCATTTGAGTAAGGACTGGGCTATATTTTTCTATACTCACCACCAAGTACAGGAGAACACCGTGGCTGTAGCTCACCTCAGCAATTTTCGTAGACCCTTTCTGCTCTTCGTATTGTGTATCGCATGGATGTGTGTTACCCCGCTCTATGCGCAGCCAACCGCGCCAGGAGAGTCATCTGAGAATGTGGGTATAACGCCACAGGCCCGGGCTGTGCGCGTTACCGAAGCGCCGGCACTCGACGGCGACATCCTCAATGATCCGGTCTGGCAGGCAGCTGAGCCCGTCGAATCCTTCTGGCAAACGACACCGCTGGAAGGTGCACCTGCCACAGAGAGAACCGTAGTGCGCGTGGTTTTTACAGAAAATGCCTTTCATCTTGGCGTTGTTTGTTATACTGCAGACCCCGACAAAATCATCGTTTCTGATGCTGTCCGCGATGGCGCGCTCAATGGCATAGACAGCTTTCAGTTTATCCTGGATACCTACAAAGATACCCAGAGTGGTTTCGTGTTTGGTACAAGTCCAGCCGGCATCGAATACGATGCACAGGTAACCAACGAAGGTGCTGGTGTTTTTGGGTTTGCCGGCCAGACGAGCGGCTCAGGAGGCGGACTGAATGTGAACTGGGATGGATCATGGGAGGTCGCATCGAAAATTGGAGATTATGGCTGGAGTGCCGAGTTCACCATTCCATTCCGGACGCTGAGGTTTCCAAACAAAGACCTCCAAAGCTGGGGTGTTAACTTCCAACGCAATATCCGCCACAACAACGAAGTGGTATTCTGGTCAAAGTTGCCCCGGCAGTTCAACCTGTACAAAGTCTCCATGGCCGGCACCCTCGACGGCCTGGAAGTGCCTGATACGCGCAACCTGAAAATCATGCCTTATGCGCTCGGGCAGACCAGCATTGACCGTGTTGGCGACGCAGGCGGGGAAACAGGCGACTTTGGTGTAGATGTGAAATACAGCCTCACCCCCAGCATGGCACTGGACCTGACTTACAACACCGACTTCGCGCAGGTAGAAGTGGATGATGAGCAGGTTAACCTTGATCGGTTTAACCTGTTCTTTCCTGAAAAACGCCCGTTCTTCCTGGAAAATGCCGGCTTGTTTTCGATAAAATCAGATGGCAGTATACGGACGGGAAGCGACGTAGAGCTGTTTTTCAGCCGGCGCATCGGGATCGGACCTAACGGAGAAACGGTGCCGATTATTGGGGGTGCCCGTGTATCAGGCAACGTGGGCAACAACACGAGTATTGGCCTGCTGAACATGCAAACCGAAAAAATCGGTGGTATCACAGCGTCCAATAATTTCGCCGTAGCGCGTGTAGAGCAGCAGCTGAAGAACCGCTCTTCGGTTGGTGCTATGTTTGTGAATCGAGAGGGCGATAGCGATCTCAGTCTTGATATTCCATACAACCGCCTGATTGGTGTTGACGGACAGTTAGGCATTGGTGACAATACAGAGATCAATGCATACGTAGCGCGTACCTTCTCGCCACATCTCGATGGTCGGCAGTACGCTTATGACATCTCGGCCCGCCGAAGTACCGAGTCATTGCTGATGACTTTCCAGTATGCAGAAATTGCAGACAATTTCAATCCGGAAGTAGGCTTTATGGCAAGGCAGAGCTTTCGCAAGTTGAGTACCTTGATTTTCAACACAATTCGCGTAAAAGATTACTGGAATTTACTCGAAATCCGCCCGCACATTGCCTATCGCAGCTATTGGGGCTATGCTGATGGATTCCATGAAACGAACTTTGTGCACGTTGACACGCACTGGGAATGGATGAGTGGCTTCGAAGTGCATACGGGTGTTAACTTCCGTAAAGAAGGCGTACGGAATACGTTCTCACTGGGCGGTGTTGAAATTCCATCTGACACCTACGATTGGGCCGAAGCACAGCTTGTGCTGATCACGGATCCGCGAAAAGACGTCAGCTACAGTATTCGTTCATTTATTGGTGGCTTTTTTGGAGGCCGGCGTATTACCTCTTCTTCAAACTTGAATTTCCGTGGCGGCGAAAAATTCAACGGTCAGGTAACCCTGCAACGCAGCAATGTCTTTCTCGACAATGGCGACTTTACAAGCAACCTGTTGCGGACGCGTTTGAGCTACTCGTTTACGCCCCGCATCTTTTTGCAAGGGTTGGCGCAGTACAATGATCTGGCTGAAATTTGGTCCTTCAACCTGCGGTTTGGCTGGCTGCAATCTGCAAATACAGGCTTGTTTGTGGTATTCAACCAGGCCAGTGCACTCGATCTGGCGGACGACGATGGTATCCTTTACGGGTTTGGAGATTTGCAAATTCGCAGCTTGACGCTCAAGTATACCTACTTGTTTGATGTGTTTAAGTAGGGAGTTAGGAGAGAGGAGTGTTGAGTTTGGAGTGTTGAGTTTGGAGAGTGGAGGGATAATCATGTGAGACTCGACACGCCTCACACGTTGCGCAGTAAATCGGCCGGGTTGGCTTTGCTTAGGCGGAATACTTGTGACAGCAGTGTGAGGCCGGCCAGGAGGACAACAAGGCCAAAGGCAATCATGAACGGTGCCGGGCCAAGTGGCATGTGCTCGAGGGCAAACTGGTCGAGCATGAGCTTGAGGATGACGAAACCAACGGGTGCTGCCAGTACGCCGGCAATCATTAGCAAGACGGCAAACCGCCGGTTGGTCAACTTGACAATCTGCCCAACCGATGCGCCGAGGATTTTGCGGATGCTCATTTCTTTCATGCGGCTCGAAACCTGCTGTGCTGCCAGGCCGAAGAGTCCGGCGCACGACAGGATGAGGGCAAACAAGGCGGCAAAATAAAAGATGTTGTTGATGCGGCCCGATTCAGCGAAGTAGCCAGCAAATGCCTGATCCTGATAAAATGAGCTAAACGTAGTTTCGGGGAAGTTTTCCCGCCAGATGGCCGAGAGTTGATTGGTAATCGCTTGCGTAGCTTTTGGTTGTGTGCGTACCGCTAGAAAAATGAACCCGTCACTATCAGTTGTGCGAAGGTAGGCCGGTTCGATGGCATGTGAGAAGTTCTGGAAGTAAAAGTCTTGTACAACACCCGCTACCCGGTACGACGTACTGTCCAGCACAACAAGCTGATCAACAGCAGTATATGTACCAAGGAGTTCGGCCATGGATGCATTGATCACCACGTCAGCCGGACCGGCAGGATATGTGCCGGCAATTAGTTTGGGGCGCACTACATCAAAATAGGTTGGCGCCACTTCGAATTCGAAGGCAGTATGGGAAGTCTCTGTAAGCTGCAGGTTTACTTCGTGCAGGGGATATGCACCAATATGGTTATTTGCGCCGGCTACGGCTGTAACGCCAGGTAAGGCGCTTGCAGCCTGGAGCATGGTGCCATAAGATTCTGGCCCTGTATGGAGGACGATTGTGTCTGCGTTGTCGTACCCCCAATCCGTATGTTGTAAATAGTTTTTGTTTAGCGTGAGGCCTACGCTGACGACCATCGTGATCAGGGCAAGTACAAACTGTAGACCCAGCAGCGTCAACATGATGCGCTTCGGACCGCCCATTTGCAGCCGGCCGGAAAAAATGGTTACCGGCTTGAATGCTGATATGTAAAACGCAGGGTAAAGGCCTGATACAAAGCCCAGCGCCACAACGAGGCATCCCAGGTAAATCCATAAATCGGGCCGGGTCAACAGGTTGAAGCTGAGGTCGAGTCCATTGGTGATATACGTGAAACCGGGAATTAAAAAGCTCCGCGCTACCAATACGCCAATCACCAGCGCAAGACTACATAGCAAGATGTTCTCAGACAAAAACTGAAATATGAGTTGCCGTTGCTGGCCGCCCATAACCTTTCGAATCCCAATTTCCTGCATCCGCGTGTGCATGGCGCCCAGCGTGATATTCATGTAGTTGAAGCAAGCCAACAAGAATAAAAACAGGGTGATGGTGGATAACACAATAATAGGACCCCAGTTAACCTGGTATGCGATGGTATATTTGACATCCGTTTTATTGTGCGAAATGTCTTTCAGGTTCTTCAGGTAGAACTGTTGGATCTGGTGTTCGAGCGGGGCTGCGCTTTGTTGTGCAGCCGCATAAGTTTTCAGGCTTGGGGTAACGGAGGCGCCCACTGCCGGCGTAGCAAGCTCAACAAATGTTGCGCGAACCAGGTTTGTCCAGCTGTTGAAATCGGTATCCGCTTTTTCCAGTACGTTAATCGGTAGCAGCAACGAAAAGCCAAGGCTGGTATTGGGGGGAAGTTTTTCTACAACACCACGCACGGTAAATGCCTGTTCTGGCGCGCCATCAATACTGAGATAGAGCAACTGTCCGAATGCTTCCCCTGTCGGGAAGTATTTGGCAGCCATTTCCGGTGTAATGACGATGCCATCCGCTGCGTGTAGGGCATCCTCGTTACCGGCCTGCATGGGGAAAGAGAACATCGACAGAAAAGAGGGATCAACAAACCGGGCGAACTCGGAGAAGTGGAAATCCTCAGTGATAACCAACACTTGCGCTTCGGCAACTCGGACGGCGTCATTTACCAGCGCTTGTTCATCGCGTAGTGCCGGCCCAAGCGGAGCCGGCGATTTGCCCCAAGTTTCGATCACTCCGTTCACGTCCGCTGTATGTTCTACAAGAAAGATTCGATCAGCTTTTTCGTGAAAGGTGTCGCGCTGTAGTTCTGAAAAGACAAACAGATACGCAAGAATCCCACATCCCAGTGTGATTGACAGGCCAAACAGATTAATACCCGTTGCAACTTTGTTTTTGAGCAAAGCCCGATAAGCAAGTTTGAAATAGCTTTTCAGCATGATAGGTGGCCGTGAGTCTTGAAAGCGGTGTATGCCCTATAGTATAACTGAAATCATGCCATTTGTTGTAAGTGTAATAAATACAAATGTTTGTGTGTGTTAGTGTTTAGGATTAAGTGTTCGGCGCCGGCACAGCTAATGTGCGATATTGAACAGTTGGGGGGATCTGGTGTTTTTTCGGGTTTTGGTGTTTTCGGGTTTTGGTGTTTTCGTTTTTTTGGGTTTTGGTGCCAGCTTTGCATTTCCTCCTCACTCCAAACTCCTCGCTCCAAACACCTCACACAAAAAAAGCCCCGAAGCGCAATGCCTCGGGGCCTTTTTTAAAACCTATCCGGTTAGGCTAGAACGTGTAGCGGAAGCCCATTTGCATGAACCAGCGCGAGCTGTAGCTGCCGGAGTCTTTGATCTGATCTTTGAAGAAGTCATCCTCGGTAGGTGTTCTTTCCGGGTTGAATTCAAGGCGATAGATCGGGGTGAAGTCGTTGTTGGCAGCGTCAACAAAACCACGGAATTCCACGAGTTCAAAACCACCGTTGCTTGAGCTGGTGAACTTGTCGTAGCGGAGGCCCCAGTCTTTGTTGAGCATGTTGCCAATGTTGAAGATATCGAGGGTGAACTCGAGCTTCGTGCGGCGGCTGCCCAGGTTGGCAAACAGCTCCTGAGAGAACTTGAAGTCGAAGATGTTCTCGAAAGGAAGCCGGCTGCCGTTACGCTGTGCAAAGTCGCCACGGCGATCGCTCAGGTAGTCGCTGCTTTCGATGAAGGCATCGAGGGCTGCTGCTGATGCGGCTGCGTCACCTTCCCATACAAAATCGCTGGCACTGTTTGGTACAAACAGCAGGCCGAAGTCGCGATAGCCTGGTGCGTTAACCAGTGCATCGCTGTTGTCGATTGTGTAGTTGAATGGACGACCGCTCTGGCCTGTGTAGAACAGCGATACGGTTGTACCGAGGTTGTTCAGGAATTCTTTCCGAACGGTTACAGACGCCAGGAGGCGGTGACCAATCGAGAAGTCTGAACGGGTGAGCGACAATTCGTTTGGCAGGTTGTCAGCAACCTCTACAGAACGCCACAGGGTGTTGATCTGAGAAGAGGTGCCGTCGTTGACTGCAAACGCGTCACCGAAGGTGTAGGAACCTGAGAGGATCAGGTCACTGTCGCGACCCAGCGCTTCCCTGAACGCTTTGGAAAGTGAAGCCGTGATGTCAAAGCTATGGCCTTCGCTTGTATTGCCAACCCGGTGAACGGCGCTATAGCGTGGGTCAATTACAATGTCGCCATTGTAAAACGGCCGGCTGCCAACACCTGAAGTCACAGCAACGGCGCTAGGATTCAGGTTGACGTTGGTCACGAGGATGTTGCTCAACGTTTTGGTAAACTGCCCTTCAAGCGTACCGATGAGGCCGTTGCCAAAGTCGCGGTCGAGCGCGAGGCTTGTACGCAGTACTTGTGGATAACGGAATCCTTCTTCGAAGATTTCGAGGCGTCCGCTCGGGATGTCACTCTGTCCGAAGTCAGCACCAGTCAACTGCTGCTGAGGATCTGCGATGAACGGTACAGCATCACCTGAAGGCAGTGTGCCTCCAAAGTTGAAGATGTAGCCCGAGTTGGTACCGTTGTTGAGGAACATGCTACCAGGCCATACAAACGGTACACGGCCCGTAAACACGCCAACACCACCGCGAAGCTGCAGCGTCTGGTCACCATTGACATCATAGTTGAAGCCAACGCGAGGGGAGAAGTACGGCAGCGCATCAGGTGTTTGGCCTGGTGTTGCGCCGTTCAGGTCGTACTGGGCTTCGATGTCCGGTATGGTTGTCGTTAACGCATCGGGAACGAAGCCTGGTGTCGAAGTAACTTTCGGGAAGTCTACGCGGAGACCATAGGTCAGACGCAAGTCTTCGTTCACCTGCCATTCGTCCTGCGCATAGAAACCAACCTGCATGGCTTTGAACGCGCCAATTGCATTGGTGCCGTCGCCGGCTACTCCGTCAACCAGTGAATAGCCACGCTGGAAAACACGCGGTGCTACTGGATCAACGTCTGGATTGCCAATGGCGTCGAGCGACTGCAGGAAGTCGTCCAGGCTATCGTATTCGTATGAACCGAAGTTACGTGGAATGAACAGGTTACCAATGTCATAAAACTCCAGGTGTGCACCGAACGTCCAGGTGTGGTTGCCCGAGAACAGGTTGAAGTTGTTGGTAATCGTGAAGATATCCTGCTCAAGGATGTTGGCGGTAGAGAAAGGCTCAGAGCCAAGGAAAATCTCACCGTCGCCATCGTTGATGATAACTTCAGGGAATGGATTGCCCGTGATACCACGGTCGTCTTCAACCCGGGTGAAACCAATGAGCAACTTGTTGGCGAACTGGGTGCCAAACGTGCTGTTCAGCTCAAGCGCCGTAGAGTTCGTTTTGTTCGGAAAGAACTCAGAGTTGTTGCCATAATTGAGGGTTGTTGACCGGCTTCTGAAAGCATCAATGTTCTCTGAATCTGAGTAGCTGTGACGCAGGCTCAGCTTGTTGGTGTTGTTGATGTTCCAGTCGATCTTGGCGAGGATTTTATTGTCATCCAGGGAAGACACTTTGTCGCCGAAGTCGCCCGGGTCGTAGCCCGTGGAGCTGATCAGTGTGTTACGAAGCTCATCAAGCCGGCCGGCAGACGTGCCCAGGTAATCCTGGAAGTCCTGTGGCGTTTCTGAACGCAGGAGTTCAGCATTGGCGAAGAAGAACAATTTGTTCTTGATGATCGGGCCACCGAGGCGAATACCATAGCGATTGCTGGAGAAGTCTGCCAGTGATTCGCGATCGATACCCAGGAAGTCAGCCTGAACACCTGGCGTTTTTCCTACAAAGGCTTCGTTTCTCAGGTAAGAGTAAACTGAGCCTTCAAAGGTGTTTGTACCAGAGCGGGTAACCGCGTTGATAGAACCGCCTGTGAAACCGCTCTGTGTAACATCATAAGGAGAGATGTTGATCTGGAACTCTTCGATGGCGTCGATAGAGATCGGCGTAGAGCCGGTCTGGCCGCCGTTGGTACCCTGTGCAGACAGGCCAAAGACGTCATTGTTTACTGTACCATCAATGTAGATCGCGTTGTAGCGGTTGTTCTGGCCGGCGATTGAGATGGCTGGGCCATCATCGTCGTCGTTTTCAACGTAAGCCTGAGGCGTGAGGCGCGTGAAGTCAGCCAGGTCCCGACCGATGGTTGGGGTGTAGTTCAGGCGTTCTTCGTTGATGCTTGTGCCTGTACCAACGCGGCTTGGGTCAAATACGCCGCCACTGGCGACAACTTCGATACCGTCGAGTTCGACAGCTTCTTCGAAGAGCGCAGCGTTGAGCTGGAAGGTCTCACCAAGCTTCAGGTACACATTGTCCAGTGTGTAGGTCTGGAAGCCGACGAAGCTTACTTCGATTGTGTATGGTCCACCAACGCGCATACCGCGGATGTTGAACACACCCTGAACGTTTGTGGTGGCACCGTACTGCGTGCCGGAAGGATCGTGGGTAGCAATTGCATTGGCGCCTGGCAGGGTTTCACCTGCTTCGTCAAAGATGTTACCACGCATGGAAGATGTTGTAACGCCCTGGCCGAACGCCGGCAGTGCAGCAAAAGCAATCAGGAGGCTAAACATCAAAACCCGCAAGAAGGAGTCTCTGAGGTTCATAGTAAGTATATATAAAGTTAGGGAATACAAAATTGGTGGAGTTCAAAATTACCACTTATTCCACTAATACCTGCTACCGTAATGTTAAGCGCCGATTAACTGCGTCAAATTCCGCTTTTCTTCATTACAAGCTCAGCTTACCTTCATCAAATCGTTGCACCTCCTTCACAGAAAAAGGCCTGCATGTGGAAACCCTGTTCAGCATGCAGGCCTTTTGAATATCGAACATCGAACAAGGAACGCTGAATGTCGAAGGGAAATTCAATCACTCCTCACTCCTCACTCCTCACTCCTCACTCCTCACTCCTCACTCCTCACTTATCCACCGAATCGTAATCGAGTACGTCTTTGCCGGCTTCGGCTGAGAGGATGTCGAGCGCACAAGAGGCGCCTTCGCCGGCTGAGATGATGGCCTGACTGCGGCGCAGCTTGGTGCCGCGTCCGATCACATACAGACGATCAATATCGGTGCGTCCGTCTCGGTCCACCTGAACACCTGAAAGGGCCAATTCAAGGCCCAGGTTATTGCAGAGTTTCATGCCTTTGCCTTCTGCAATGATCAGGTATTTACTGGTATGGGTTTGTTTGTCGTCGGTAGTAATGGTAAACGTATCGCCAGCTGTAATCGACTCCACAAATTTATCTTCCAGACGTGCGCCGAAACTTGCTACTTGTTTGCGGCTGATTTCCTGAAACGCCGTGCCCGTCATTTCTTCGATGCCGAGGTAATTGTACAGCATAGCGTAATGCATCGCTGTTTCATTTTTACCAAAAACTGTTACTTCCATGCCTTTCTTCGCAAGAAAAAGGGCTGCACTCAAGCCGGCTGGCCCGTCGCCAACAATAATGGTACTCATATCCGCTATCGCCAATGTTTTTAGGAGGAGAACTACATAGATGTCCCTCTAACCACTAATTACAAATAACGCTCCCTGATTACAGCGATGTGGTGTAATTCGTGTCCCGAAATGATATACATCAACGCGTGTACGGTGAATAGGCCATTGTTTGCGGTACCGGTGCGTGCCAATTCATCTTCAGATAAATGTTTGAAAAAGTGAATCGTCCCTTGTCTAACGGAATCATATTCTTCAATAAGCGATTCTATAGTACGGCCGGCAAAATTAACATTCGCCATATACAAGTCCTGGTCCATGCCAGGCAATGATTGCTGATCACCTCTTGCCATGCTAAGGGCACGGTACACAAAGACACGTTCTGTGTCAATTAAATGCCCTAACACCTCTTTTAGCGTCCATTTTCCTGGTGCGTACGCATAGTCACCCTGGGCCGCTGAAAGGCTTTTGTAAAGCGCGATGGTTTCATCAGATTGAACCTTCAGTTGGTTGGGGAATTTGACATCAGGTACCTTTTCTACGTATCGTTTGTAGAAAGGCGGGTATGCTGTAGACTCAGGGTTTGGCATGATTTAGGTAGAGGCAAATGGAACTGTAGCAGTAGGAATATAAGTCGGCTGTGTGTATTTCAACGTGAGAATATAGCATATTTTATTTGTGATGCCCGTACAATCTGTTTCTAAATCCCAGATGAGTAAAGATCCTGTTTTAATTCGGCGCTTCAGCCTGAATCAGCAGGCCATGCATGCCCAGGAATTCCTTCGCAAAGAGGGAATTGAAGCATTCATCTATATGGATGCCATATGGAGTGGAGGAGGGGAAACACAGCAAGGTATTCAGCTGGTTGTGAAAGCTGCTGATGCTGATGAAGCCTTTGGTCTTTTGCGCGCTTACGATACGCGTGATGAGGTCGTATCCCCCAATGTTATCGCCGGCGAGAAACAAGAAGGCCGGTTCTATTTGCAGGCTGCCTGGTTTGTTAGTGTCCTTTTTGCCTTTCTACTCGGTAGCTTCCTTACCGATAAAACCCTCGACAGCACCGAAGTGGCTGTTGGATGTGGTTTCCTTATTACCGCCGGCTACCTTTTCTTTGTAGCCAACATGCAAAAACGCAAGATTCACGCCTGATAAGCCCGTAAACGCCCGCCTTATCTGTAACATTGTTTGGTCGAAACTTATCTCAAGGAAAATATTAAGATAGGTTGCTATCCAACGAGGTTAATTATGGCTACTGTAGTTCTTACTTTGGCAGTTATGGGGATGTGTTTTGCAATGATTGCAACGCGTATTCTCCTGGTTAAAGACGGCGAGTTTAAAGGGACTTGCAGTAGCAATAACCCCTATCTAAAAGACGACCTGGGCGAGTGTACTGTCTGTGGCAAAAAGGTTGATGAACCCTGCCAGATGGACGCCCAGAAGGCCTGATTTATCTATTCTACTGTTCCGCTGCGGCTTACATCCTGCAATGATTGCGCTTCAGGGAAGCCTGCTGTTGTGGCCTCTTCAAATCCACCCTTTCCGTCTGCTGTAATAAAATACGCTTCAATGTCTGCTTGCGCCTCTGCCATTTGATGCGCTTTATCTTTTCCCATGACCATAAACGCTGTTGCATACGCGTCGGCTGTCATGCAATCTGGTCCTATTACCGACACACTTAGCAGGTCACTTTCTTCCGGATATCCCGTTTCCGGGTTAATGGTGTGTACGTATTTCTGTCCGTCGCGGACGTAGAAATTTCTGTAGTTACCTGATGTAGCAAGCGCCTGGTTGCCCAGGGTTATAGCAGCTTGCAGTTCACGCACTTCACTCTGTTCAAAAGAGGGTTTGTCAATGCCGGCGCGCCAGGGTCGGTTTTCTGGGTGCTGGCCTTTTGTACGCACTTCGCCGCCTATCTCCACAAAGTAGCTCTTGATGTTATGCCGCTCCAGTAATGCTGCAACAACATCTACACCGTAGCCTTTGGCGATTGCGCTAAAATCGACCTGTGCGCCCGGGTTTAGCTTTTTAAGGGTACTGTCTTTCAAAATAAACGCATCAAAGTCTGTGAGCCGTAACAGCGCATCAACTTCCTGTTGCGTGAGCGTGGAAGGGGCGTCTGCGCCAAATCCCCACGCAGTAATAAGCGGCCCCAGGGCAGGGTTAAACGCGCCAGCTGTTGAGGTGTGAATTGCTTTTGCGCGCTCGAATACGGTTACAAAATGCACATCAACAGGATGCCAGACACTCGTATCTGACGATGCATTGATGCGTGAGATGATCGACGTGTCAATGTACGTTGAAAGGGATTCATTGACTTTGATGAGCCATCCGTCAGTCAATAATTTGAGTTTTTTAGGCGCTGTCGTTACATCGTGGCTAGCAACTGCCGTAATGTTGTAGGTGGTGCCCATGGTTTGTCCTGAATACTGAATCAAGGAGTCAACGGGCAGGGCCGGCGTGTCGTTGGTACAACCGGTAAACAAGACCAGCGAAAGGAGAAGGAGGAAGCTGAAGCGTACCATGAAGCTGAGGTGCAAGATCGTAAGTGTAATGAAACGGGCACAACAAAAAAGGGGAATAGCTTGCAGGCCATTCCCCTTTGAAGGTGTCAACGTGAATGCATTGCATCCACAGCGTCAATCAACCGAAGTCATCGAACGCAATGTTGCTTGGTGGAACGCCGAGCTCGTCGAGCATATTCATAACAGCTTTGAGCATGAGCGGTGGGCCACACAGGTAGTATTCAATCTCTTCGGGCTCAGGGTGTTTGCTGAGGTACTGGTCGAGCACAACCTGGTGAATAAAACCGACTGGGCCTTCCCAATTATCCTCTGGCAGCGGCTCTGAAAGACCAATGTGGTACTTGAAGTTCGGAAAATCTTTCTCGATATCCCGGAAATGGTCTGTATAGAACAGCTCCCGCAAAGAACGGCCGCCATACCAGTACGATACGGTACGGTCTGTTTTTAGCGTATGGAACAGGTGGAAGATGTGCGACCGGAGCGGAGCCATGCCGGCACCACCACCAATGTAGACCATCTCTTTGCCGGTATCCTTGATGAAGAACTCACCGTAAGGACCAGAAATCGTAACTTTGTCGCCCACGTTACGCGAGAATACGTAAGAAGAACAGAGGCCTGGATTCACATCCATCCACTGGTTTTTCGCGCGATCCCACGGCGGCGTAGCAATACGGATGTTGAGCATAACGATGTTGCCTTCTGCAGGATGGTTGGCCATTGAGTAGGCACGGTAGGCAAGCTCATCGTTTTTCATTTTCAGGCCCCATAGCCCGAATTTGTCCCAATCGGCGTGGTATTCTTCCTGGACCTTCATGTCCTTGAAGTTTACCTCGATAGGGGGGACGTCGATCTGGATGTAACCACCAGACTGGAAATCGAGGATTTCGCCTTCAGGCAGCTTAACAACAAACTCCTTGATAAAGGTAGCCACGTTGTCGTTGCCGATGACTTCGCAATCCCACTTTTTGATACCGAAGATTTCTTCTTCGACGTGGATTTCCATGTCCTGCTTCACTTTGACCTGACAACCCAGACGCCAGTTTTCGCCGGCTTCTTTCCGGGTAAGGTGGTTCATTTCAGTTGGCAGTACATCACCACCACCTTCCATAACCTGGCAACGGCACATCGCGCAGGTACCCCCGCCACCACAGGCAGAGGGGAGAAAGATGTTCTTTTCAGAGAGTGCCGTGAGCAGGGTGTCACCTGGCTTCACAACAAGCGGGTTTTCTTCGTCACCATTGACGATAATCTTCACGTCGCCAGAAGGCATCAACTTCTCTTTTGCCAACACAAGCAGACCCACAAGGATCAGTGTCAGGGCAACAAAAGCGCCGATGCTCGCCAGCAGGACGGGTACCATATTCATTAATTCCATATCTATCTGCAGCTTTGATTAAAGCTTTATAATTGGATACCGGCAAAACTCATGAAGGCAACACCCATGAGTCCGGTAATGATAAACGCGAGACCCAGTCCTCTCAATGCAGGGGGGATATGGGAGTAACGCAGTTTTTCACGAATAGATGCAATGGCAACAATGGCGAGGAAAAAACCGAAACCAGAGCCAATACCAAAGACAACAGCCTCATCGAATGCGTAGTCGCGCTCCATGATGAAGAGCGAGCCACCAAGGATGGCGCAGTTCACCGTGATCAGCGGTAGGAAAATGCCAAGGGAGGTATAGAGCGCCGGGAAATACCGCTCTACTACGATTTCTACGAGCTGTACCATTGATGCAATTACCGCGATAAAAACGATGAACTGCAGGAAGGTCAGGTCTACATTGGCGAGGCTTGGCGACAGGGCTGCGAGGGCACCTTCTTTCAAAACGAACGTGTTGACGATCCAGTTGATTGGTGCAGTGATCGCGAGTACAAAAATTACTGCAAGCCCGAGACCGAATGCCGTCTTGACCGTTTTGGAGACCGCGAGGTAAGAACACATACCCAGGAAATACGCCAGGATCATGTTCTCAATGAAAGCGGATTTTATAAATAAGTTAACCAGTTCCATGGTTCTAATGTGCTACTAGGGTTGAAAGACACCAGTGAAAAACAACGGCTTTAGGATACATCAACAAGTTTGCTGTTGATGGAGCGTTGCAGCCAGATCAACAGGCCGATGATGAACATCGCTGCTGCTGACGTGAGCATGATGCCATTGTTTTCATAGCCCATGTCGTAGAGAAACTGCGGGATTACTTGAACACCGAACAAGGTGCCGGCGCCAAACAGTTCGCGGAAGAAGGCAACCACCAGCAGGATGGCACCATAGCCAATGCCGTTCCCGAGGCCGTCAAGCAATGAGGGCCATGGTTTGTTGCCCATAGCAAAAGCTTCCAGCCGGCCCATCACGATACAGTTGGTGATGATCAGGCCGATGTAAACGGACAATTCCCGGCTTACATCGTACACAAATGCTTTCAGCACCTGGTCAACCAGAATTACAAGGCTGGCAATTACAGTCAACTGTACGATCATCCTGATACGCGACGGGATGGTGTTGCGCAATACAGAAATGATGAAGTTGGCGCTAGAGATAACCACAATTACAGAGAGCGTCATTACAAACGCCGGCTTCATTTGTGTGGTTACTGCCAGTGCAGAACATACCCCCAACACCTGGACCGTAATCGGGTTGTTGTCATTGAACGGGTCCGTAATGAGTCGCTTGTTCTTTTTCGAGAACAACGGCTCTTTAGGTTCTGGTTTTAGAACTTCGGCACCCGAGGTTTTATCAACGGTTTCGGTACTCATACCAGATCTATGATTTAATTTTGTTGAAGTATGGGGAGTAGTTTTGCAGTTCCTCGCCGAACATGGTTGTTACACCATTGGTTGTCATCGTGGAGCCGGAAATGCCATCTACGATGTGGGGCTCACTTTCTACGTCATTACCGCTGCCTTTCAGCACGGCAATTGTAGCAAAAGTGCCGGAGATATCATAAATTTTTTTGCCTTTATACTGATCCTGAAATCGGTCGGTTTTGATTTCAGCACCCAGGCCTGGCGTTTCTTTTTCATGATCAAAGACGACACCGTAGATCGTAGTTACGTCATCTTCCAGCGCCACAAAAGCACTGATTGGCCCCCAGAGGCCGGTGCCCTGAATCGGGATGATGAAGTTGGTGCGTGAGTCGTCTTTATACACGAACAGGGGAAGCAGACGTTCTTCAGGGCTTTTCTTTGATTCTTTCGCTACATCTAAATCAAATGCAACCGCATCAGCTACTTCTTCACCATCCACGTTTACAACAACTTCTGTGATGAAATTGCTATAGTCCGCTTCCAGGGTTTCTTCATTTACCTCCATGACGCTCTGCAAAATTGCTTTGCGCTTGGCCTGGTCTTCATTGATCTTTTGTAACGGGTACAAACTGGTTGCCGCAACAGCCAGTACGAGCGCGACGAGCGCCGTAAAGCCCATAGCGTAAAGGAATGTATATCTATTTGAGTGCACGGCTCAGCCTCCGTTTAATGTTCGACTGTACAACAAGGTGGTCAATGGTTGGGGCAAAAACGTTCATGAACAAGATTGCAAGCATCCAGCCTTCCGGATATGCCGGGTTGAGGACGCGGATAATCATGCCAAAGACACCAATAAAAAATCCATAGACCCATTTGCCTCGAATGGTTTGTGAGGCGGTGACCGGGTCGGTGGCCATAAATACCATAGCGAACAGCATGCTGCCCATCACGAGGTGGTAATGCGCAGGTACATCCGGGAAAGGATTAATGTCTGCAATGGCAAGCACAGATGCAGTAACGAAGCCGCCGATGAGCATGCTCAGCATAATGCGCCAACTGCCAATACCGGTTGCAAGCAGGATCAGGGCACCAATAGCGATCGCAATAATTGACGTCTCACCAATTGAGCCCGGGATAAAGCCTAGCGTGATATTGGACAGGCTGTACGAGACGTGTTGCATGGCATCCAGGCCGGCAATGCCGTTTTGGAAAGCTACAGCCAGTGGTGTAGCGCCTGAGAACCCATCTACGAAGAGACTGGAGTCGCCGGCGATCCAGACTTTGTCGCCTGAGATATACGTTGGATAGGCAAAGAAAATGAACACACGTGCGGTAAGCGCAACATTCAAAATGTTCATGCCTGTACCGCCAAAAGCCTCTTTACCAACAACTACCGCAAAAATGGTTGCCAGCGCGACCATCCAAAGCGGAACAGTTGGCGGCATCACCAGCGGAATCAGCATCCCGGTCACCAGGAAGCCTTCATTCACCGAATGCTGTCGCGAGACGGCAAAAGCAAACTCAACACCAAGGCCGACGCCGTAGGATACGATCACAATAGGGAGCACTTTAAGCGCGCCATACATGATTTTATCGACGAAGCCTTCGCCGAGTCCAGCAAACTCACCCATGGCGAGGAAATGCTGGTGGCCGACATTCCAGATACCAAAGAGCAGGCATGGAATCATCGCAACAACCACGGTAAACATGGTGCGCTTCAGATCAATGCCGTCTTTAATGTGTGCTTCTCCTTTACCGGTTGCATGACCCGGCACAAAGAGGAAGGTCTCAAAAGCATCATACGCGTAGTACAGCTTATTCAGCTTGCCGCCTTCCTCAAAATGGGGCTTTAAACCGCCCAGTATATTTTCAAATAGTTTCATATTCAGTCAGAATCTCTTCCCGATTCAAGTGTGTCATCCTTCGATGCGTACAAGGTCGAGACCTTCGCGCAAAATCTTCTGTACAGGCTGTTTGGACGTGCAAACAAACTCACACAGTGCTACATCTTCTTCCACAAGCTCGTAAATGCCAAGGCCTTCCATCTGGTCAAAGTCCTGGTACATAATGGACTTGATCAGGTGTTGAGGCAAGACATCCATCGGCATAACCTTTTCGTACTGTCCGGTCATTACGTAGGCACGCTCTTCTCCGTGGTTGTTGGAGTTGACGTGGTACTCGCGGTTGGGGAAGAGGAACGATGGGAAGGTCCTTGAGAGGCTTGGGCGCGGGTAGCTTGGGAATAACCATCCCAGGAATTCGTGCTTGTTGCCTTCTTCGATGACGCTCACGAGGTCGTCAAACATACCTACAAATCCTTCGCTGGTAATCTGGGTCCCAGTAAGTACGTTGCCGCTGATATAGCGTACGTTGTCGTGGTTTACGTTGTTTTCCACGACCGACTTAATGGACGCGCCGATCCGCGTTTTGAAGTAGCCTGTTGTTTTCAGCTCGTCGCCTGCAAAGGCAACCGTACGCTCAGCATCATAAATGCCTTCTGCGAAAAGTTTACCGATGATGGCAACATCTTGGGGCCGAATGGTCCAGACCGTGTCTCCTTTGCTGATGGCTGAAACGTGGTGAATGTGAACACCAACGTTGCCGGCAGGGTGGGGGCCTTTGAACGCATGCGTTTTGACACCTTCTGCGCGTTTGTAAACTTCTGCAGAGGTTGACGTGACGCCCAGGTGAACTGCGCCGGCTGTAAGCTTCCCTAGCACATTCAGGCCATGCTGGAAATCTTTTTCCTTGCCCTGAATGACATAGTTTTGGTCAGCCGCCAGCGGAGCTGTGTCGAAGCAGGAGACAAAAATGTCTCGCGGTACGACATCCGGGTTTGGCACCACGTTGTACGGGCGTTGACGCATCAGCACCCAGGCACCCGATTCGAGGAGTCGGTTTACGATGTCTTCGCGAGATGCCGATGAAGGATCCATTTTTCCAAACTCGTGATATTTGATATCAGAGTCGGGCAGGATCACAATCTCGCTGATCGCGCGTTTCGCTCCGCGTCGAACTTCTACAATTTCGCCGCTAACAGGCGCCGAATAGATGATGTTCGGGGAGGGTTTATCAAAAAAGAGAGGTTCGCCGGCGCGAACCTCTTCTCCTTCTTTAACTCTTAATTTTGGTATAGGGGCAATGCCAATAATGTCCGTTGGCTTTAAAGCAAATAGACTGGGCTGCGCCACATCAAGGATTTTGTTTTCAGCTGTTCCTTTGAGCCGAATATCAAACCCTTTTTTTAGATTTTTAACGCCGTTGTTCATAAAGCGTGTGACAAAAACCGAATAATTCCTCAAAATTGATGCAAAAGAGCGTGGAGTAGCTCCACCTTTTACATCGCTTGCTTAAACGCACTAGTATAGATAATCCTTTCCAGTATCTGCTACATTCACGTATTATTAATACCACACGATCAAAAAATGTTAATTTGATCGATTTTGAATGGTCCGGAAGCAATCATCAAATGCGCTACCTGTTGTGCACTTATGTTGATCGGGCGGAGGCGCATATCAAACCCCTCGTGCTCAATCGAAAACTGTGTGGCTCCCAATAATTGGGCGCCCTCCAGTACCAACTTTACAACCTTGATCAGAAACGCCTCATCCGAAGTATGCACAACAACGGCGAGTTCGGGCGCCCTGAAACCTGCTCCTTTTTCCAGTACCTCAAATTCCACCGGATCCGCTTCTGGGTCCACACTGTCTGTCAGGAGATCAGCCAGCTTTTGTGTGGAAATATTCGGGATGTAAACCGGAATTTTTTTAGAGGCCATAGGGCATGCATTCTACCTTTGTCATAGCAGCGCTTATGTCCTGTAGAGCAAATTTTCACACCATGAAATAGGTATAGGAAGACATAGTTTCCACTTTTCCATGGTTTCATAATCCAGGGTGAAACTTCAACAAACCGGTTTAACGGATGGTGCAGCTATTCACCCTGGATATGAACGAAAATTGCGCATCAGGGACGACGCCCTGACGCCCGAGTGTGCCTCAGGATGCATCCAGTCTAGCGAGTGCTTCCAGATTGGCTTTCACGTGCTCTGCAGAATTGTTCATCAGTGCTTTCTCTTCACTGCTCAAGTCTACTTCAATGATTTCTTTGATGCCGCCTTTGCCAAGTTTTGCTGGCACGCCGAGGAAAATATCATTGAGTCCGTACTGGCCTTCAAGCCGCGCAGCGCAAGGCAACACGCGGTTGGAATCTTTAACGATGGCTTCAGCCATTTCAGCTGCTGCAGCGCCCGGTGCGTACCAGGCTGAGGTGCCCATCAGTTTTACAATCTCGCCGCCACCAAACTTGGTGCGCTCTACAATTGCGTTGATGGTTGCTTCATCCATCAGTTCAGGGAGGGGGATGCCTGAAACCGAGGTGTAGCGTGGGAGGGGTACCATGGTGTCACCGTGTCCACCTAGAAGCAGGGCTTCGATGGTTTTAACAGAAACGCCAAGTTCCATGGCAATAAATGCGCGGTACCGGGCCGTATCGAGCACGCCGGCCATACCCATTACGCGTTCGCTTGGCAAGCCGCTTTCTTTGAATGCTGCATAAGCCATTACGTCGAGCGGATTGGAAACCACAATCAGAATGGCGTTGGGGCTATCTGCCATGAGCAGCTTTGTCACTGAGCGGACAATCTTGGCGTTGATCGCGAGAAGATCGTCGCGGCTCATGCCGGGCTTCCGCGGAGAGCCGGCTGTGATAATGGCGATGTCGGTACCTGCGGTATCTTTGTAATCGTTGGTACCTACAACGCGTGTATCGAAGAGGTGAATCGGAGCTGACTCCTGGATGTCGAGTGCCTTGCCCTGTGGCAGGCCGTCTACGATATCAATAATGACAACTTCATCCGCAATGTCTTTCCGCGCTACGCAGTCCGCTGCGGTGGCGCCTACATTCCCTGCGCCTATAACAGTGATTTTCATCTTAATACTTACGGGGTAACATGAACATATATGTGGAAACAGAACCAACTATAATCTGCGCTATACTAAGGCCGCCGGACCTTATGCCGCATGCAAACTAATCCAAGATTTATCGAATTAACTGCATCGAAGAAAATTGTGGCGCATCAGCACGTGTGCCTTCACATCGAACGCAATTGGCGTGGCTTCTATTGGCTGGTCACGTTGAAGGTTTCATCGTAAGTAGAAACGGCAGCAATTATGTCTTGCTCGGTGAGGCCGTCTACGGTTAGCGTGACCTGGTTGCTGTGGTCCTCGCTTTGTCCGATGATAACCAGGCCGCGGGTGTCTGCGGTAAAAGTGAACGTGCCATGGATGGTGGCGTGGGGCGTATTGAGTGAGATGGCATTGAAGGTGAACCCGGTATAGTCCATCGGGTCATTGCGGTGGGTGCCACTCTGGCCGCCAAAGGTGGGGGGGCGTACTTTCCATGCTTGCGCTGAAATGGCAATGTTCATGGCATCCGAAATGAGCGATTCTGCATTGCTCTTTTTCAGATTGTCTTCAAAGGTAAAAATGCCGGCAACGATAGCAACTGCTACGAGGACGATACCCAATACAAGAAGTAATAGCTGCTGCTGACCCATTGCTCCGGGGGGAAGGGGATCCGGTCTTTAGTGAAGTAAAGTGTAAGGAGTTGTGAAAATACTAATCTTTTCCCAAAAATAAATAGCCTGGGGTCAACTATTCGCGATTCTGAGAACTTTTTCTGTTTTTGAAACCTGTATATGTTTAAATTATGTAATACACTGTTTGTATCATTCCTGTACCTGTGCGCCCCTTTGGCGCCCACTGTGCTGCCAGTTGCCTGTTGTCGTTTCCCGTGCCGGCCTGATTCCCCATGGATTTGTCAGATACCTCTTTTGTAGTTGTAGACACCGAGACGACGGGTGTGCGGCCGGCTACCGAGCGTATTATCGAAATTGCTGCCGTGCGGGTTGTCGGCGGGGAAGTGGTGGATACCTACAGCCAACTCATCAACCCGGATCGCATCATTCCGGGTCGGATTACCCAGATTACCGGGATCTCCAACAGCATGGTTTACGAGCAACCCTTTGCCGATCGGGTGCTGCCAGAATTCCTGGACTTTCTTGGTGATGATGTCTTTGTTGCCCACAACCTGGGCTTCGACCTTGGGTTCATAAACGCTGAATTGGCCCGGCTAGACCTGCCCGGCCTCGCCAATCCCTCCCTATGCACGCTTCGTCTTGCGCGCCGGCTATTGCGAGGGCTTCGGTCAAAAGGACTCACCGCCGTTGCTGCTTTTTATGGGATCAAAATTAAAGGCCGGCACCGGGCCCTCGGAGATGCCACGGCCACGGCAACCATTCTCGGCCATTTCCTCCAGAAGGTGCAGTACGAAAACGAAGTTGAAAACCTCGACGACCTGCTGCGTTTTCAGTACGCAACGTATGTGGGCAAAACAGGCACGAAGAAGAACCTGATCCACATCAAACAAAATGTACTGCCCGAATTGCCGCGCGACCCCGGCGTCTATTTTATGCGCGATGGCCGCAACAAGATCATCTACGTGGGCAAAGCCAAAAACCTGCGTAGCCGGGTCAAGAGTTATTTCAACGCCATCGAAGGCCATGAAACCAAAACCCGCAACCTTGTTGACCGTGTTGCCAATATCACCTGGGAGACGTTCGATACAGAGTTGCAGGCCCTGCTCGAAGAGTCTCGGCTGATTAAAGAATTGAAGCCCCGTTTTAACAAGGCCCAAAAGTTTTACCGCAACCGGCCTTTTATCAAGGTATCCGTAAACGAACTTTTCCCGCGCGCATCTCTGCATACCTACCTCGTTGATGATGGGGCGGACTACTTTGGTCCGGTTGCCACGCGCCGGCAAGGGGAACTGCTGCTCGACCTGATCAACAGGTTTTTTCTACTGCGCGAATGTGACGACACCACCTTTAATCGACGTACAACCTGCTTGTATCAGGATCTGAAACGGTGCAAGGCCCCTTGTGAGCGAAGCAACAAAAATGACTGGTATGACGATGAGGTTGAGCGGGTTAAACGGTTCCTTCGAGGAGAAGATGGGGACGTGATACTCGAACACCTCGATGAGGCCATGCGGGCGGCATCCATCGCGATGGACTATGAGCAGGCGGCGCTGTACCGGGATCACAGGGATCTTGTGTCGTTGCTGCTGGAAAAACAAAGCTACATCGCTTCGCCGGTGTTAGAACACAACGCCATTGTTGTGGACAATTCTATTCATGATAGTCATGTGCGCTTGCTGTTTGTGTGTCGCGGTCGGCTGGTTGAGACCTTGAAATGGGCACTGCCACTGGCCGATGACAGGGAAGCAATCTTGCGCGAACGGATTGCAACGCATTTCATCATCGAGACCAATCCAGACGAAGAGGCGCCTGAACCCACGCGCTACTTTAAAGCCGAGATTGAAGAAATAAGATTGTTGGCGCACTGGCTTTATGTTAACCGGGAGGCAAGCCAGAAAATTGATTGGCAACAGGATACCACCGAGGCAGAAATGGTTGGTCAAGTCATGTCTTTTTTGCAGGATATCCCTGTTGGGTAGTACGGGACAAAAAGGAGCTGTTAGACTGGTTTTTAGTACGATAATTCTGCGCCAAATTGGCATTCACGGTAGTTTTGGATTAATATAACCTAAACAGACTGCGTACCCATTGCCCTCCGGGTAGCTGCGTTTTACGTGATTTTACGTCGCCCATTCGCCGCATTCTGTCGCCTTAAAGTTGCAATAGCCCACATCTCCGACAGGACCCACCTTTTCCTGCCATAAAACTTAAGGCTTAAACATGAACAAGTATGTAACAGAGTTTATCGGAACGTTTTTTCTCGTGCTTACCATCGGATTGTGTGTAACCCAGGAGGTGGCTATGGCCCCGCTTGCCATTGGGTGTTCACTTATGATTATGGTATACATGGGAGGCCACGTCTCCGGTGCCCATTATAATCCCGCTGTGACGCTGGCTGTGTGGATGCGCGGCTCACTTTCCTCCAAAGAAGTTGCGCCTTACATGATCTCACAGATCCTTGGTGCTATTGTAGCGAGCTTGGCGGTCAATGGTATCCTTGGTCAGACTTTTGCGCCGGCTCCTTCAGCAGCGGCTGGCCCTGCGATAACAGTCGAAATTCTGTTTACCTTTGCCCTGGCGCTTGTTGTATTGAATACAGCAACTGCCAAGGCTACCGAGAATAACTCTTTTTATGGCCTCGCGATCGGCTTTACCGTCGTTGTTGCTGCGTTTTCAGGAGGGGGTATCTCTGGCGGTGCATTTAACCCGGCAGTTGGTATTGGACCAACAATTATTGATGCAACGATGGGTAACGGGACCTTCAATAACCTTTGGTTGTATCTCGTAGGGCCCCTTGTTGGTGGCGCGCTTGCTGCCATCGTATTCAAATTTCAGGATAACGATTAAATCTACAGATTTAGTCCGATAACCTGTATAACATTTACCGAAACCCCTCGGATAACGCATTCGATGGGGTTTCGGATTTTTTCCAGGCTAGAGAAGCGATGAAGAGATTCCATGTAATCCAGGTACTTTGGGTAGTTTTACTGCTGGCTGGTTGTTCTGCGGGTACACAAGTCACAACACCAGCAACGGTGCCGGCCAATCCGCCGCCTTCTATGCCTGCGGCTGAAGCCGAAGAGGTCGATGCAGAAGAGGCTTCTGAGGAAGAACGGCTCAACCACTGGATGCATCTCACAGGAGATGATGGCGCCTACGTAGGTGTTGGCACGCGTCGCGCGTATACCGCCCTGTTGAAAGACCGCACACCAAAGCAAACGGTCATTGTGGCGGTTATCGACTCTGGGGTTGACATCCATCACGAAGATATCAATGTGTGGACGAATACCGATGAAGTTGCCGGCAACGGCGTAGACGACGACAAAAATGGCTATGTAGATGATACCCATGGCTGGAATTTCATCGGCGGTGCTTCGGGAGAAAACGTGTATTACGACACCTTTGAAGTGACCCGCGAATACGCGCGGCTGAAAGGGCAATACGAAAGCGTAAATCCTGAAACACTTGACGAAGCCGGCCGCGCTGAACTGGCCTACTTCGAAGAAATCCGGGTTGCCTTTAATGATGAAGTGCGGCAAATGACGGAAATCTACAACAACATAAATGCAGCTGCGGGCATGCTGGATGCTGCAAACGGCATCATGGGTGATTTCCTCGGTAACGCTGACTTTACCATCGAAGAGGTGAAGAAAGTATCCTCTGCAAGGGAAGACGTAAAGCAGGCAAAATCGATCCTCGAATACTTTGATCAAATCGATCTCTCGCAATCACAGCTTCTTGATGAAAAAGCCACCTTTGAAGGCTACCTGCAGAAAGGGTTGAACCCGGATTTCGATCCCCGATCTATCGTTGGTGATACCTATAACGACAGCGAAGAACAGTATTACGGCAACAATGATGTGATAGGCCCGGATGCGTTCCATGGCACACACGTGGCCGGCATCATCGGGGCCAAACGTGGGAATATGCTGGGCATTGACGGTGTCGCTGATGCTGTCGAAATTATGGCTGTTCGGGCTGTGCCTAAAGGTGATGAGCGCGATAAAGATATCGCGAATGCCATTCGCTATGCAGTAGACAACGGTGCGCACGTTATCAACATGAGTTTTGGCAAAGGCTTCTCACCGCAAAAAGAAGTGGTTGACGCGGCCATTGCGTATGCTGCTGCCAATGATGTTTTGATGATACACGCAGCCGGCAACGATGGGGAGAGCAACGACAGCACCATGAATTTTCCAACACCGATTTTGCTTGAAGAAGCCGGCGAAGTTGATCCATGGATTGAAGTTGGCGCTTCTTCCTGGGAGGGACCGCAGAAACTGGCCGCCAGCTTCTCTAACTTTGGTAAGCAGAATGTAGATGTATTTGCTCCCGGCGTCGACATCTATTCAACGACGCCGGGTAACAAGTACAAGCACTCGGATGGTACCAGCATGGCCTCGCCCGTAGTTGCCGGCCTTGCGGCCCTCATTATGGCTTATTACCCCGATTTTTCGGCCAATGAGGTGAAAGAAATCTTGCTCTCGTCAGCCGCCTCCTACGCAGACCAGATGGTCACCCAACCCGGCACAGAATCAACCCAGATTGCTTTTGGGGTGCTGTCGCGTTCCGGCGGCATCGTAAACGCCTACGAAGCGCTCCGCCTTGCAGAAGAACGCGCCGGCAGATAGCGCAGCAAGCTTTCCTTACCGTATCATGTGATTGTAATCCTTGATAACCGTTTGCAGGAATGCGATAGGAGAGAGTGGGGAATCTGCTTCCAGCTTCTTCAACAACGTAGCCTTCATCTTTTCGCCAATTGGGCCGGCATTGCCTCCCTGCTGTAGCGTGTCGAGCACTTCTTTTGCCAGCGTAATTTCTGCTTCACTGAGCAGGCTTGCGTTGTCGAATGTGGGTGAGTAGTCTGTGTCAAGTTTGGTGTAGATGGTATCTTGCAACCCAACGGATCTTGAGATTTTAACAACGGCCGTGTTGGCCGCCATATCGCCGATCCGCTGGCCTTTGCCCCGCACAATGACTGTGACGAGAGCCACAAGCCCTAGTGTCATTTCAACTTCAATGAGTCGAAATAGCCACCTGATTATATAGTCTCCTACGTGCGGTGCAGTACCATCCAGGCGGGTAACTTTGATCCCGCGCAATTTTTTTCCTATTGTTTGACCGTTAAAGAGAATTTCTGAAAGGACAAAGTAGAGAAAGTAGGGGATTAAAATGACGATGGTCGTAGCAGTGGACTGGACGGCCTGGGTTGCAAGCGTCATACTTATCAAGTAAGAAATAAGAATGCATAAGTCGATGATTGCAGCAATAGCTCGATCCCCGACGCCGGCAGCCTCATAATCTATATAGACATTCTGTGCGGTTGTTATCTTAACCCGGTCCATAACTCAATCCTGTGCCTTTTGCTGGCACCCATTCAAATGCGCGAATTAGCGTTCCTTCATCAGCGTGCTGAACAATGGAAAACCTTTGAGTCAGCGCTGGAAGGCAAATCTGAATATGATTCTGATCAACTGGCAGACCTGTTTACACAGGTGCTGGAAGATCTGTCTTATGCCCAGACTTTTTACCCCGGCTCCAATACCACGTCGTATCTACAGGGCCTCGCGGCGAAAGCACACCAGGAGATCTATAAAAACAAACCCGAAAGCAAAAGCAGGCTACGCGCATTCTGGTTGGATGAACTACCAGGTATCATGTACACGGTGCGCAAGGAACTGCTTGTCTCACTTGTGATTTTTGTTGTCGCCATTTCGATCGGCACCATTTCAGCCAGCCAGGATACCGGTTTTGTGCGGCTGATTCTCGGTGACGCGTATGTAAACAAGACCCTGGAGAACATCCAAAACAATGACCCCATGGGCATCTATAAAAGCATGCAACCGGTCGACATGTTTCTTGCAATTACCTTTAACAACGTACGGGTATCGTTCATCGCGTTTGCCGCCGGCATGTTGTTTTCAGTGGGTACAGGCTACGTATTGTTCTCAAACGGCGTAATGCTTGGGGCTTTTCAGTACATGTTTTATGAACGGGGCTTGCTGGGTGAAGCCCTGCTTGTGGTCTATATCCATGGCACGTTGGAGATATGCGCAATCATCATTGCGGGTTGTGCCGGCATTGTGATGGGCAATGGACTCCTGTTTCCCGGCACGTACCCCAGGATTACATCGTTCATAGAGGCCGCCCGCAAAGGAGCCAAAATTGTAATTGGTCTCGTCCCTGTATTTATCGTTGCAGGATTCCTCGAAGGTTTTGTGACGCGCCAGACCGACATGCCGATCTACTTGAGCCTTTTCATTATCATAAGTTCTCTTGTATTCATTCTCTGGTACTTCATCTTGTACCCAATCCAACGATACAAGGCTACATCAAAACCCAACGCCGCATGAGTATGCTTGAACAAATAGAATTCCGGAAACAGCGGGATTTTGGCGATGTAATCAACGTTACGTTCCAGTTTTTGCGTCAGAATTTTTCTCTGTTAAGCAAGAGCCTGCTTTTTATAGTGGGTCCGGTTGCGCTACTTGGTGGGCTGAGTGGTGTCGGGTACATCGATTCGTTGCCCACTGTACTGGACGATTCAGAGGCGGTACCGGATGCGCTGAGCATGGGCCTCTTTGGGTTGTATTACATGTTACTCATCGTCATGGGCTTGCTGGCAAGTGTCCTTGCGGTGACGGTAGTGAGCAGTTTCATGTTTCTGTACCAGGCGCGCGGTGCCGGCGGTTTTGATTTTGAAGATGTTTGGGCAAAAGTCAAAGAGCGCCTGTGGGATATGGCAAAAACAACGATGCTGGCTGTTGTGTTGTACATGTCGAGTTTTGTTTTCATGCTTGCTCCAATGATGATTATTGCGCTGAGTACTTCATCTGGCGCCATGATGTTGGCCGCAGTTGCGACGTTCATTGGTATCATCATATGTATTGCAATCTTTTTCTATTTCGTCGTGGTGATTGCCTTGTTGTATCCTGTTCGTATGTTCGAATCTTCCTCAACAGGGGTGACGTTTTCGCGCAGTCGCTTTTTGCTGAAAGACAACTATTTGAACTCTTTTGCGGTGTTAATCGTCTCGGCGATTCTGATGATGATTTTGGGAATGGTATTTAGCGCGCCCAACTATGCCTTTGCGTTTGTTGGCGGATTACACTCCCTCACAGATGGGGAGGCAGGGGTAGTTAAATACCCGTTGATGCTGTTGAGTGTATTGGGATCAATCGGGAGCAGCCTCATGTATGCGGTGCCCGTTACAGCTATGAACCTGCAGTATTTTAGCCTTGTCGAGAAAAAAGAGCAGACTGGACTCATGGGACGCATTGACGCGCTGGACAAACAGGCGGGAGATGGTGTATAGCCGACGAACATACGTGGCTTTCCTTTTTGCACTGGCGTTCGGATTGTACCTTCCAGCCAGTTTGCCGACATACGCGTTAGCGAAGGCCAACCCATCGGACCAATCCCATGCTTCAGCCGGCCAAGCTGATTCAATTGCCGTAGCTGTTCGTCAACCTCCGACATCGGTATTGTCAGCCTATCGCGACAATCCTGATTACGCGTATCGACAACGCACAGACCAGGCGCTTACGTTCTGGCAGAAAGTGCGGCGTATGTTTCTGGATTGGCTAAGCAGAATATTCGATACCAACAATCAGGGCAGCATTTGGGAATACGTGATGTATGGGGTTGCAATTGGGCTGGTCCTGTTTGCTGTGCTAAGGGTCATGAAAATGGATTTCCGTGCCCTCTTTAGTCCCAGGGATGGCCCTGTGCCCGAAATTGTCGAGTTACCAGAAGAGTTACGGCAAGAGACTAATTTTATTGCACTGGCAGAGGCCGCCACCAATGAAGGGCATTTTCGGCTAGCAGCCCGGATGTACTATATGCATGTATTGCGCGCGCTCGATGCCAACAACATCATCGGCTGGTCACCCCGGAAAACGAATCAAGATTACCTGAAGGAATGCCGGAATTCAGATATTCATACCTCTTTTCGCCGGTTGACCTACCTCTTTGATTACGCGTGGTATGGCGACTTTCCTGTGGATCAGGCCCATATTACCGAAATGCAGGTCTTGGCACAGGACGTTGCCAAACGGGTAGGGTGACGATGATATCGCGAAAAGATGCCAAATATCTAAGTGTCTTCCTGCTGGTGTTTGCACTTGTCGTTTGGGCCAACGCCAAAAGCACCGAAAACCCATGGGAGGTGTCCTTTCAACGGGGAGATACACGGGCATATGGCAGCAGTATCTTGTTTGATACGATGCCGTATCTATTTGAAAATAAAGAGATTAGGTCTATAAATTTTCCACCCTATACGCTGCTGGAAGATACCTCGATTGTTAACACGAATTACCTCTTCATTACAAGAAATTTCGATATAGACAAAGCAGAAGCGGACGCGCTGTTGCGGTATGTTGCCCGCGGCAATACCCTGTTTATCGCCGCTGATGTTATTCAACCACCCCTTAGTGACTTGTTGGATATTAAAACAGATGTTGAGTTTATAGAAAATGTTGAAAACCTGCAGGCGCTTGCAGAGACCAGTCTTTTTGATACGACGAGAATAAATCTAGCATACCCGGAAGTTGCCGCGCCGGGCGGATATTATTATTCGACAGACTTGCTGTATTCGACGCTACAAAAAGTAAACCGGGAAGATTCTGCCAGTGAAGATTCTGCCAGTGAAGATTCTGCCAGTGAAGATTCAGTCGATGCACATTCGCCGGCGGTGACCCTTCCGTATGAAGTGTTGGGAAGTTATGAGGATGGGGGGTATAATTTTTTAAGAGTGGCGTATGGCGCCGGCGCTGTGCTGGTGAGTTCGGTGCCCCTGGCGTTTACCAATTTCAATATGCTGTACGAAGGCAATGATGCCTATGCGTATGCTGCCCTTTCCTATTTGCCTGACCAGCTTACATACTGGGATGCCTACTACAAACCAGGCCGGCCCTCGCAGCAAACGCCCCTACGCTATGTGTTGTCATCAGAAGCTTTGCGGATGGCGTATTACCTCGGCATATTTGGGTTGCTTTTTTTCATGGCTTCCAATGCACGGCGCCGGCAGCGGGTTATGCCAATTGTAGTGCCAAAAGAAAATCGAACGTTGGAATTTGCTACCACGGTGGGGCGGTTGTATTTCAACGAAGGGGACCACACGAACCTGGCGCAAAAGCAACTGGAGCAATTCAAACATTTTATGCACAGTACACTGCATTTGCCCAATCGGCCATTGACTGAAGTAGAGACTTCAATAATCGCAGCCCGAACCGGCGTGCCCGCAGTGCAGGTAGACACGCTGTTTACGCATTTGCTCGCAGTAGAACAAGGAAAGCAGGTCGATGCGGCAGGGTTAAGTGCGCTGGCCAATGAACTGGATCAATTTTATAAAGCAAGTACCCGGTAACAACTGAATATTATGCAAGAAGAGCGAAGATTTGAGAACCGTGTTGCATTGGATGAAATACGATCCGCGGTCGAAAAGGTGCGACTGGAAGTGCAAAAGATCATGGTTGGACAGCATGCACTGATTGATGCTTTGCTTGCAGCTGTGTTGGCAAACGGACATGTGCTGATTGAGGGTGTCCCCGGCGTTGCTAAAACGCTTGCTGCCAAACTGTTGGCCCGCACCCTGGATGTGGGCTTTGCGCGCATACAGTTTACCCCCGACCTGATGCCTTCAGACATTCTCGGGACAGCAATTTTTAACCCCAAAACCACAGCTTTTGAGTTCAAGGCCGGCCCCATTTTTTCGAACATGATATTGATTGACGAAGTGAACCGCGCGCCGGCAAAAACGCAATCTGCCATGTTTGAGGTGATGGAGGAGCGGCAGGTGACCATGGATGGGGTAACCCATAAAATGAAGCAGCCCTTTCTGGTATTTGCAACGCAAAACCCGATTGAGCATGAGGGGACATACCGGCTGCCTGAAGCGCAACTGGATCGCTTCCTGTTTAAGCTCAACGTTGGATATCCGTCGATGGACGAAGAAGCGCAAATGCTGGCCGGGCACCATGCCGGCCGTACGGGGCAAGATCTGAGCAACGTAAAGCCTGTTGTGTCAGCGTCCCAGTTGGTCGCATTTCAGCAAACTGTGCGGTCTTTGCACATTGAACCACGCTTGCTTCGCTACATCACCGAGGTGGTACAGGCCACACGCAACCATGAAGCCTTGTATCTGGGCGCGTCACCTCGCGCTTCGCTTGCCATGATGGGGGCTGCAAAAGCATTTGCTGCGATGGGAGGGCGTGATTTTGTGACGCCAGAGGATGTTCAGCAAACAGCAGTACCGGTGCTGCAGCACCGTATTATGCTTACGCCGGATCAGGAAATGGAAGGCGCTACGCCGGCGCAGGTTGTTGAACGGTTGATCAGTAAAATCGAAGTGCCTCGATGATGCACGTGCTGCGATCCCTTTTTCTGACACCACGATGCTTTCTGGTGATCAGTTTGCTTACAACGGCATTTATCCTTGCCCACTTTTATCCGGCATTGCTGGCCGCAACCCGCATTACATTTTTTGTTTTTGTTGCACTTGTCGCGCTGGATGTATGGCTCTTGTACCGCGTACGAACAGGGATCTCTGGTACGCGGGTCTGTCCGGACCGGCTTTCCAATGGCGACGAAAACCCGATTTCTATTGAACTCAACAATCACTATACTTTTCCACTTACGGCCGAAGTTATAGATGAATTGCCGCTTCAATTTCAGGCGCGTGACAATGCACATCATCGGATACTTAAAGCCGGAATGCGGGAGGTCATTGCTTTTACGCTCCGACCAACAGAACGGGGGCTTTATCGTTTTGGGCATGTTAACGTGTTAGCCTGTACGCCGCTCCACCTGGTGCAACGTCGCTATCAGGTTGCGACAGCGCGCGAAGTGCCTGTATACCCTTCATTTTTGCAGATGCGCGGCTTTGAGTTAATGGCAGCCAGCAATCGACTGCATGAGGTGGGTGTGAAGCGGATTCGCCGCATCGGGCAAGCTTCCGCGTTTGAGCGTATTAAGGAGTATGTTGTTGGAGATGATCCGCGAACAGTAAACTGGCGAGCCACTGCACGGCGAGGCGAACTGATGGTGAACCAGTACCAGGATGAGCGGGCCCAGCCGGTGTATTGTTTGCTCGACGCGGGGCGGGTCATGGAGTTGCCTTTTGATGGCATGACCTTGCTGGATCACAGCATCAACGCGTCGCTGGTAATCAGCAATGTTGCGCTCAAGAAGCAGGACAAAGTCGGACTCATCGCGTTCTCCAGCGAGATCCATAACGTTTTGCCGGCCTCAGCCGGGGTGCGGCAATTGGGCCAGATGATGGATCGCTTGTACGGGCTGCAAACCAATTTTCTGGCAACAGATTATGAGCGACTTTACAGTACGGTCCGGCGCCAGGCGCGACAGCGCAGTTTAATGCTCCTGTTTACGAACTTTGCTTCGATGGCAGCATTAAAGCGGCAACTACCGTATCTGAAGGCGCTGGCTCGCAACCATCTACTTGTTGTAATCTTCTTCGAAAACACCGAACTCACGGCCCTCGCGTCCATACCACCTGCCGATACAGCGGCTGTTTATACCCGCACCATCGCAGCGCAGTTTATGCTGCAAAAGCAACAGATTGTCAAAGAGCTTCAGAAGCATCTTATACAATCGGTTTTAACGCGGCCCGAAAATCTATCGGTGGATACACTCAACAAATATCTGGAGCTTAAAGCCAGAGGGCTCTTCTAACGGCTGAAGGGCAGGCCCAACGCACAAGAAACCTAAACCTTAGCATACACTCCCCCTATGGCAGGAATACTTTTAGACGGAAAGGCGTTGGCGCGTAATCTTGAAAAAGAACTGGCGAAACGCGTAGCGCATCTTGTTACCCAAACCGGACGCACCCCCATCCTCGCGACAATTCTGGTTGGTGATGACCCGGCATCTGCGACGTATGTACGCATGAAAGGCAATTCCTGCAAGCGCGTCGGCATGGATTCAGAGCGCGTAATTTTGCCGGCAGAAACAACAACAGCGGAGCTAGAGCAGGTAATCCACGACCTCAACGCAAATCCTGATGTACACGGTATTCTGCTGCAGCATCCGGTGCCCTCACAAATTGATGAGCGGAAGTGCTTTGACGCCATCTCTATAAAAAAAGACGTAGACGGCGTTACCACGGCCGGCTTCGGGCTGATGGCGATGAAAGAAGAAGCTTACGGATCCGCGACGCCGGCTGGCATTATGCGTCTGTTGAAGCACTACGAAATTCCGCTGGAAGGCAAACATGCCGTTGTAATTGGAAGGAGCCCGATTTTGGGCAAACCCATGGCATTTATGCTGCTGAATGAAAACTGCACGGTAACCATTTGCCATTCGCGAACGCAAAACCTGCCCGAGCATGTGAAACAGGCTGATGTGATTGTGGGCGCAGTAGGCCGGCCTGAATTTATTCGGGGCAGTTGGATAAAACCCGGTGCCGTTGTGGTGGATGCCGGCTACAATCCGGGGCCGGTAGGCGATATTGAAATATCAGCCATCATCGACACCTGCAGCGCCTACACACCAGTGCCGGGCGGGGTAGGGCCAATGACCATCGCAACGCTTATTGCGCAGACCGTAGAAGCCGCTGAGAAGGCTGCTGGAGTCGATGTGCATTAATTCATAATTTGTTCTATATTTCTAGTCCTTGCTGTAGCCTGGTGTAACCGAATGCGTGGTGGTTTACACCTGGGGTACAACGGTCTGCGTCTGCAGATACCGGCGAGATTCATACTGGTGTGACCCTGCGCTATCATCACCGTGATACCATCAACGCAGGGGGCCTTATACCTTAGGTCTCACCCGCACCAGTACATCGTGCCCACCAGGTATCTCATGCCATCGACGCATGACACTCCTTCTGATTAGAGAAGATCATCTCGGATGAATTTCCATTTATCTGCTACCCTTGGACTATCTGTACGGATGGATGCCATGAAGTATGTGCAGCGTCTGCTTCAGATGCGCATGTGTATTGTTAACCCTTATTTCAAGCGAGTATTTGTGGAGCGAATGAGCCTGTCGCGTGTTCTTGTGCTTGTCTGTGTGGTGGTGGGGCTATCCCTTGCTGGCATTGCGGATGCCGGCGCTTCGCCGCTCGATCCCGAGTTGCTAGTTGCTGAATCGGTAATCGCCGAAACCCTACCCACCGAATCAGTGGTTTCGCCGGCGCACCCGGCAAATGTGTTGCCCGCCGCTATGCCGGCTGCTGCGGATGGGGAGGCACCCCCCGTATGGTTGGTTATCCCGTTCATGTTGCTCCTCATCATGATTGCCACCGGGCCGCTCTTTTATGCCCATCACTGGCATCATCACTACCCCAAATACTCCGTTGCTTTTGGGGTGTTGGTTGTAGGATATTACCTGTTTACCAGCAACAGTTCGCCTGTCCTGCACGCCTTGCAAGAATACTTCTCTTTCATTGCACTGGTAGCCTCCTTATTTATTGCAGCAAGCGGTATTTATCTTGGGATTAATGCAAAAGGGACCCCGTTCAACAACGCGATCCTGCTTTTTGTCGGTTCCGTCATTGCCAACCTGATTGCTACAACAGGGGCGGCGATGCTATTCATTCGGTCGTACATGCGCCTCAATAAAGGCCGGCTGCGCCCGTACCACATTGTCTTCTTCATTTTCCTTGTGGCCAATATTGGTGGTGCGCTTACCCCCATTGGTGATCCCCCTCTTTTTCTTGGCTTTCTGCGTGGTGTGCCGTTTTTCTGGACCTTAACGCATGTGTGGTATATCTGGCTGCCCACAACGATTGTGCTGCTTGGTATTTTTTATGTGATCGATTCGCGTAACAAGAACCAGGGCAATGTACCTGATGCGAATGAGCCGGTGGTAACACTGGAAGGCTCCAAGAGCTTTATCTGGATTGGCATCATCATTTGCAGTGTATTTATCGATCCTAACGTGCTATCCTTTGTACCCAACCTCTACAAGGAATTTCACTTTCCAATTGGCATCCGTGAAATGATCATGTTCCTGGTAGCTTTCCTTGCCTACCGGTTTGCCAATAAAGCATGTTTCGAGAAAAATGAGTTTTCCTTTGAGCCCATTCGCGAAGTAGGCTGGCTGTTTTTGGGGATATTCTGCACCATGCAGCCGGCGCTGCAACTCATCAGCAATTTTGCCAAAGAGAACGCCGATAACCTCGGTGTTGGTGTGTTCTACTGGGGTACCGGGTCGCTTTCGGGTATTCTCGATAATGCGCCTACCTATCTGAATTTCCTTTCTGCTTCAATGGGTAAATTCGGACTCAATGTGGATGACCCGGCAGCTGTAAAACAATTTGCTGAGTCAGCTGCTGCCCACCCGGAGAGTTGGTTCTACCTGCAAGCCATCTCAGTCGCTGCCGTATTCTTTGGCGCGCTGACCTACATTGGCAATGCACCAAACTTCATGGTGAAAGCCATTGCTGAGGGGAATGGTGTTCGCACGCCTTCTTTCTTTGGCTACCTTGCGCGGTATTCGATTCCCATTCTCTTGCCCGTGTATTTCATTATTTGGCTGATTGTTTACAGTGGCTATATCCTCTAGCGGATCATTCCCGCGCCGGGTGAGGTAAAGTTGTATCGTTTCGGCACATTGTTTACAGGTTTTTACATTGGAAAAACTCATCCGCGAGTATATCCCGCACGACCCCACAGTCGGCCTTTATGTCGCGCCAGACATCCCATTCAAGAAGCTGCACAATGCCCTTGAAGACTACGCCAAGAAGGTGCGACGCAAAGAAGTGGTTGCGCTGTATGATGCAACCCTGATGGGGTCTGCAAAAGACGGCGCGCTCTTTATGGCGGACCGGTTTGTGTTTCAGAACAACAACCTGGAGCCGGCTTACGAAATTCTGTATGACGATCTTGTCGAAGTGAATCTGAAAAAGAAAATGATGGGCGGCCAGCGGCTACAGCTTAGTGTAAATCGCGGACGCGCCACCATCAATCTTGAACTCGACTTCTCCGGGAAAGCGAAAGCTGCGCCTTTTGTAGCCCGTTTGTTGGAAGATGTAATGTTCAGGACCACCGAAGCGGAGATGGCAAGGGACACCCGTCGTCGGTCAGATGATCGCACCCGCGAAGCCCAGGAGACCGATGTGCGCGTCGTTGAAGAAACCCTGATTGCACTCGTTAGAGAAGGCCATTTGCTGGAAGACGACTTTCGGGATATGCTGCGCGTACTCAACCAGCGATAATCTTGCCCGTCGTCCTTCGACGGGTGCCTGGGCTTTTGAGATTGCATACGTAAAGGCATGAATAAGTACACAATTCGCCCCGCTAAAAAAGCAGATGCAGCGCCCCTTTTGGAATTGGTACAGGCGCTTTGCACCCACACAGGCGACGGCATTGAACACTTCGATGACGACCGCTTCCTGGAAGATGCGTTTGGAGATGATCCCCAGTTTACCGTACTGGTTGCTTCGGATGAAGCAGGCCAATTGGGCGGGTATACGCTTTTCTTCGATGCTTATGAGCCGAGCCACACAGCACGCGGGGTTTACATTTCCGATTTGTTTGTGGCGACGCATGCCCGACAAGCTGGGCTGGGCCGGCAACTGATCGCTGCGGTAGCGAAAGATGCCAAAGCCAGGGGCCGTTCCTTTCTCTGGCTGGTCTCACCCAATGCGGATGCCCACCCATTCTATAACAAAATAATGGACGTCTCGCAGGCCCTTGTTGCATTTGCGCTTACTTACGACGCCTTCGATGCGTTAGCTGCGGCAGACTGATCTCTTTTTGGCACCACCATTTCTCTTTTTTGCCGGCCTGTCACATGGCTGCTTGCATCGCTATTTCTAATCCGCGCTGGATAGACCTTGCAACGATAGCGGGGTAGCAGTTCGGTATAAAAACATCTCCCCCTTAAATCTTGGTCCCGAAAAGCTGATACACTCATTTAGAGCAGTTTTGACCCAACGATAGATAGACGCACTATTAATAATTCAATTCAGTCTATCCTTAAGTATTAACTAAGCAATGCAGAAGCCAGATTCTTCAGGTACAACAGCGTTAGATGGCGCGCAAGGATCTTTTTTGGACTTTAAACTGGGCGACATCAAACTGGGCGATTACGTCCTGCTGGCCTTGCAACTGGCGTTATTTTACGTGGTTGTTAGCCTGTTCAGCATTGAAGAGTCATTCGGGTTTTCAAAAATAGTCCCGATCATTGTCGGGGGCTTTTTGATTCATGCCTTGCTACCGTTGCGGTTCAGGATGCCGTTCTTTACGCTGATTTCGCTCGGCGCCATCGTAAGTGTACTGGGGCCGGTCGGGGGTGGTATACTCATCGGCATTGGCTTGCTCATGATCGGGGTCTGTCATATTCCGATTGCGCGTTGGATGCGGGTTGTGTTGCTGCTGGCCATTACAGGCGTTCTTGCAATGTACAGGAGCGAAATCATCGCTTCATCCTGGAGCGCTTTGGTTATGCCGATTTTGGGCTCCATTTTCATGTTTAGGCTCGTTGTCTACTTTTACGACCTGAAAGACGAGAAGCCGGGCACCACTATTTGGACGCGCCTGTCCTACTTTTTCCTGCTGCCTAACGTCTGTTTCCCGCTTTTCCCTGTTGTTGATTACAGGATGTACAAGCGTACCTACTACAACTCGGATGCTGCTACCATATACCAGCAGGGCATGTTGTGGATGATGCGTGGGACGGTGCAGTTGATATTGTATCGGGTGGTCTATTACTACCTGCTGGTTGCGCCGGGCGATGTGAACGGACTCTGGACCTTTGTGCAGGCAGTGCTGACAACGTACCTGTTATACCTGCGTATCTCAGGACAATTCCACCTCATTGTTGGGATTCTCTGTCTGTTTGGGATGAACCTCCCTGAAACGCATCACCTCTATTACCTGGCTTCTAGCTTTAGCGATTACTGGCGCCGTATCAATATTTATTGGAAAGACTTCATGATGAAGATCTTTTTCTACCCGGCGTTTACCCGTTTTCGCGGCATGGGCACAACCCCGGCGCTTGTTATTGCAACGAGCCTGGTATTCCTCATGACCTGGATCCTGCATTCTTACCAGTGGTACTGGCTGCAGGCGCAATTCCCGATTACGGTGCCAGATGGTCTATTCTGGGCCATTTTGGGACTTGTTGTGGTTGTCAACTCTTTGCGTGAAATCAAAAATCCGCCAAAGAAAGCACTGGGCAAAAAAGCATTTTCCTTTAAAGATGCCTTTGTGCATTCTTCCAAGGTTGTAGGGATGTTTGTATTCATCTCTGTGTTGTGGTATCTGTGGAGCAGTGAAAGTGTTGAGGCATTTATCCTGGCCGTTGAAGCGGCCGGACAAGAGCCGGCCAGCGCCTACCTCCAACTGCTTGCCGGACTGGCAGGACTTATCGTTGTTGGCGTACTGCTTCAGTTTGCAGCATCCAAAAACTGGTTGTTTGATTCTGCTCCATCCAAAGGCGCCATTTTCAAAACAGCTGTATACTGCGCCGTATCGTTCATGATGCTTATTGGCATAGATCATCAGGTATTCAAGTCACAGTTGAACGAAGAAAATCTGGCGTTTGTAGAGTCGATCCAGTCGGAGGGCTTCAATCAGCAGGACCAAACGGATTTTGAACGTGGGTATTACGAGTCGCTACTCACCACGAACAAGTACACGTCGGCGCTTTGGCGGACAAACATGAACAAGCCAGCCGGCTGGGCAGGTATCCAGGATTCAGATGCAGTGCGGCCAACAAACGACATCAGGATTTACGAATTGATTCCTTCTATTCAGACGGAGCTCAAACAGGCGCAGCTTACAACCAACCAGTACGGCTTGCGCGACAAAGAATACCCGATGGAGAAGCCTGAAAACACGTACAGGATTGCCTTGTTGGGTACGTCGTACGTGATGGGGTCGGGTGTAGCAGACGACGAAAACTTCGAGACCTACGTCGAAAACAAGTTGAATAGCCAGGACGATGGGATCAACTATGAGATCATGAACTTCGCAGTAGGGGGGTACGGTTTGATGCAGCAGGTAGATGTTGCTGCGAAGCGGGTATTCGACTTTAAGCCTGATGCCCTGTTCTACGTGGCGCAGCCGTCTGAAGTTGAGCGTTCATACCTCCGCCTGATCAAACCCATTCGCTCTGGTGTGCCTATCGAGTATGAAGGCTTGAAAGCGGTCATCGAGACGCTGGATGTGGATCCGGGTGACGAGCCGGCCAAAGTCAACCAGGCATTGGCGCCGGCAGCAGAAGAAATGGCGCGTTGGGCGTATGATTATATTGCGCAGTTGGCAATCCAGCATGGGGCTGAACCAGTGATGGTATTTTTGCCGCAGACCAAACGTGCTTTTGAGCCAGGTGAAATCGATTACCTGACCAACATGGGTCGTGAAGCAGGCTTTACGCATACCATCGAACTCGATGATGTGTATGATCCTATTGACATCGAGTCCATTCTATTGGCCCCGTGGGATTATCATCCGAATGTACGCGGGCATAAACTGATAGGGTCACTCTTTTACAAACGGTTGAGCGAATCTCCACTGACACAGGAAATTCGACAATCAGTGCAGACGGCTGAGTTGGAGACGGGCCGGTAATCATTAGGTTGGCGTCAATAATGGGCAAACTTCTTTGTATTTCTTACCGTTTTGCGCCGGAGACCTATCCGCTTGCCATTCGGGTGGACAACTTTGTAAAACACCTCAGCAATTCTTTTGAGATTGAGGCCATCACGGCTGCGGAAGATGCACAGGCTCCGGATAATGTAAACACCCACCATGTGAAGCCGCGGGTACCAACCCGGATGATTCGCCGGCTCCGTAAGCTCCGGCTCGGTAAACTGGTCCCTTTCCTGTTCTGGCCCGACATGTTTCTGTTTTGGATCTGGCCGGCCTACAAAAAGGCCAAAGCCCTGATCAAGGCAAATCGGCCAGATGCTATTGTCGTGTTCATGATGCCCTATTCGCAGGGACTCGTTGGCATTCTGCTGAAGCGCAAATTTGGTATACCGTTAATCCTGAACCTGAACGACTCACCTACGTGTTCGTCGTTACATCCGGTTTTTCCTTCTCGCCTACACTTTTATCTGGCAAAAAAACTGGAATCGCTTTACATCAGATCTGCAGACGCTATCGTTTATGTGTCCAAGCAGAACCTGGATCGACTAAAAGCAGACGTGCCGTCTGCAACCCGTGATCGGATGCATCTTATCCGACGTGGCGCACCAACGGTGCAGCTAGATACGCTGCCTGAGAAGAAGGACAACAACCTGCACATCGTATATGGCGGCGGCATGGGAGGGTGGTACGCGTTCACTGAGCCTGAAAAACCTTCTTTTGCCAAGCGGATGTACACTGCCTGGGAGCAATTAGGCACGTACAGGCTGGTAAAGCTTGATCACCGCAGTCACAGTCCCGTATACCTTGGGCTGGCAATCAAACAGTTGATTGAAAGAAAACCGGAGTGGAAAGGTCGGATTACGCTGGATATTTATGGCAACAAGTACCCGATGCCCCTGGTGAACCAGGTTTTACAGCAGCATGGCATCGAAGACCTGGTCAACATCAACGGTGTACTGCCACACAAAGAAGTACTACAAAAGGTGTTTGGTGCGGACGCGCTGTTTATGGCGCTACCCGAGCGGAATGATGGCTCTCCGGATGCGCGTATTTCTGCCAAAACCTACGAATACCTGATGAGCGAACGGCCAATTATTGCCGGCCTGTCTATGGGGGAGAACACGCGCTTCCTTTCCCGTTTTGATGGGGTGCATATTGTCTCTCCGCGTGATGTGGATGCAATGGAAACGGCTATAGAAAATCTCGCAACGCGATTCTTCGCCGGCGAATCGCTCAAAGCGAACCGGAGTCAGCATTTTGATGCGCTCGGCGTCCCCAAAAAGGCAAGGGACTTCGAAGCTGTTGTCCGACACGCCATGGCGCCTGATACCTATCCACGTCCGGATACAGAGGCAGAAGAGACACCGCAGGTCTCAGCAACCGCATGAGCAGCTAAGTTTGATGAGGGAATGTTGATTGGGGAGCGTATGATATATGCCAGGCTCACCTCCGCTTTATCCCGCGTTAGATTTGATATCCCCCGATACACCACAACGATCAGCGTCGCATCACGAGTGGGCCGGCTAAAGATCAGATCACGACTTATTTAAGCAACCATTTAAGTGTGCGAAAAGGCCGCCGATAATACAGGCTCATAGCAAAACCCGATCACTTAAAGGTATATATCATGAGTCGGATTAAACCTGAAGATTTGCCAACTCCAAAGAAAGTCTCCAGGAAGCGAGCCCAGCAGTTGCTTGCACAATTCTCAGTTAGCGGCACCAGCAAGTACGACGTCTATGTCGAAGCAGCGCAGAACCTGATTCCAGGTGAAGCACTGGACACGATGGTGTTGCCAGAAAATGTCATCACAAGCATCCAGAAAAAATTCCGCGAGCAGGGTCTGAACCGTAAAAGCGGATTTTACGTAATCAGCAAATCTACGGGAAGCGAAAAGAAAGGCTTCAAATCCCTGCTGATCGGTCGTTATGCTTCCGTACCGTCTACCCGTGCAGCTGCCAAGCCGGCTCCGCGCAAGACGACAACGCGTTCTACCGCGAAAGCCAAACCAGCTTCACGGACACGGACCACGACAAAAGCAACGTCAACACGGCGCACTTCCAAAGCGTCTGCCGCTTCTAGCGCGAAGAAAGCAACAAAAGCTTCTACCGCTAAAGTGAGCCGCAAAGCCAAGCCTGTGGTAAAAAAAGCAGCACCTAAAACTGCTGCCCGCAAGACCACAGCTAAAAAAGCCGTGGCTAAAAAGCCAGTAGCTAAAAAGCCAGTAGCCAAAAAAGCTTCTGCCAAAAAGGTTGTTGCCAAAAAGCCAGCTGCTCGGAAAACTGCCGCCAAGAAAACAGTTGCTAAAAAGACTGTTGCCAAGAAAGCAGTAACCAAAAAGACTGTTGCCAAAAAGACGGTCGCTAAAAAAGCAGTAGCCAAGAAAGCACCCGTTGCTAAAAAGACCACTGCTCGGAAGACAACAGCTGCTCGCAAAAGCACAGCAGCTAAGAAAGCAGCTGCCAAGCCGGCAACTGCTGCAAAAAGAACAAACGGCGTGGCTGTGGTTGCATAAATCACAGCCCGTTTTTTTGTCCAGCCCCGACACACGTTCGGCAAACCCTTTTGGGGATGCCGATCAGGTGCCGGGGCTTTTTTTGTGCTACTTGAACTGGGAAAGCCGCTGTCCTCCCGGGTGTCGCTAAGGATCTCAGGAGGAAATGATGCCCCTTTGGAAATACCCGGGACAAAAGCAGGAACACAGAATTACGAACAGACTACCTTTACTCGACACTCGACACTCGACACTCGACACTCGACACTCGACACGCGAACCCAACGCAGTTTTGGACGTACGAAGGCCGTCTTACACCTGTAATCACCCAATAAACCAAGAAGAGACTTATGGCATTCTCGCTTCCAGATCTGCCCTACGCACACGATGCACTGGAGCCACATGTAGACGCCCGGACCATGCAGATTCACCATGGGAAACACCACCAGGGCTATACCAACAAATTGAACGCTGCACTGGAAGGGCATGCAGACCTTGAAGCCAAATCAATCGAAGCATTGCTTCGCGGTATTGACGACTTGCCTGATGCTGTAAAAGGCGCGGTACGCAACAACGGTGGCGGATTTGCCAACCACAGCTTGTTCTGGTCAGTTATGTCGCCGAACGGCGGTGGTGCACCTGCAGGCGACCTTGGCGCAGCAATCGACAGTACTTTTGGTTCGTATGATGATTTCAAAGCCAAATTTGCTGCAGCTGCCGGCACACGCTTTGGCAGTGGCTGGGCCTGGTTGGTAGTTGATGGCCAGGGCACACTCAAAGTTTACAGCACTGCAAACCAGGACAGCCCCTTCATGAAAGGCGATACGCCGATTATGGGGCTCGATGTATGGGAGCATGCCTATTACCTCAACTACCAAAACCGTCGCCCCGACTACGTGGCTGCCTTTTGGAATGTTGTCAACTGGGAGCAGGTAGCTGCTAACTACGCAGCAGCCAAGTAAGCTGCTTTCATGGACATGACGCAACGCATGTCGGAGTTTTGACGGAGTGGGCAGTAGATCGCTACTGCCCACTTCTCGTTTTTATATGGTACTGCCTGATCACATAGCTTATACCCATGCCCGGATGCAAGACGTGGATTTGCACCTGGCTGGCAGTATATTGTCAGCGCGTGAGCAAGCATACCTCGAAACGATACCCCATGAAGGCCGGCAAACCGAATACACCGCCGGTCGGATTGTCGCCCGTCAACTGGCTGCAGATATCCTCCAGCTCTCGCCGCAGGATGTGCCAATTGATGTGGCTGATGATGGTTCACTGGTCCTGACCGGACGCAACTATGGGTTGTCGCTGGCACATGCGCATGGTGGGGTGTGCGCTGTTGTTGCCCGTGATACCAGTGTTGGAATCGACCTTGAGCGTATTAAGCCACGGCATCCTGAACTGTACCGTTTTATCCTCCATCCAGACGAATATCACTTGCTCGAATCGCTGGATCTGGAACGGGATCAAATACTCATCCTTTGCTGGGCGCTCAAAGAGGCGACGTTGAAAGGCATGAAGACAGGATTTCGATGCTCTCCCAAAAAACTTAAAATAGCTGTTGATCTTCCCAACCAGCAGGCGCGTATTACGGCTGACGGCGGATCCGCATGGCAACTGGGATTTGAAGAAATTGATGGGTGTTATCTGGCTATTGCTTATCCAGCTTAGCTATCCAGTATAGCAACTGCCCATTTTGCTTTAACTCTCGATAAGACAAGACAATCAACATGTCTCCAGAGAAATATCAGCCTAAACACAAAATCAGATTTGTAACGGCAGCCAGCCTATTTGATGGGCACGACGCAGCGATAAACCTGATGCGTCGCATACTTCAGGGATCCGGGGCCGAGGTGATTCACCTGGGGCACAACCGTTCGGTGCAGGAAATTGTAGATACAGCCATTCAGGAGGATGTCCAGGGGATTGCGATCTCTTCTTATCAGGGGGGGCATATCGAGTTTTTCAAATACATGCACGACCTGCTCCAGCAGCAAAATGCCGGCTACATCAAAATTTTCGGCGGCGGTGGTGGTGTTATTGTTGATGCTGAAATCGAAGAGTTGGAAGCTTACGGTATTGCCAAAATCTTTTCGCCGGAAGCCGGCATGCAGCTTGGCTTGCAGGGCATGATCAATTATATGCTCGAACAATGTGACTTTGACACCGAAGCGCACGATGCACAGTTGCTTGCAGAGCCTGTTGCGCATACCGCCACTTCATTTAGAAAACTCGCACGGCATCTTACACGGGTCGAGCAGGGGGTAGGTAAGTCCCTGTCTGTTTCTGCAGAAGGCGTATTAGAGTCGCCGCCGGCAATGACATCTGATAAAGATGTCCCCGTTGTCGGAATCACGGGTACCGGGGGCGCCGGCAAATCTACTTTGACAGATGAACTTGTGCGCCGGTTTATGAATGACTTTCCCGACTTGCGGATGGCTGTGCTATCTGTTGACCCGAGTAAACGGGTTACGGGTGGGGCATTGCTAGGCGACCGGATACGGATGAACGCCATCTACGGCAAAAATGCAGAACGCGTGTACATGCGATCCTTTGCCACGCGGCAGGCGCATCGTGCTACGTCTCAGGCAATGGCTACAAGCATCGAAATTTGTAAAGAGGCCGGCTTTGACGTTGTTATTCTTGAAACCGCCGGCATCGGGCAAAGCGACACAGAAATCACGGAGTTGACCGATACTTCAATTTATGTAATGACGCACGATTTTGGCGCCCCAACCCAGCTTGAGAAAATTGGAATGTTGGATGTGGCGGATTTTGTAGTTATCAATAAATTTGAAAAACGGGGCAGCGCAGACGCATTGCGCGACATCCGCAAGCAGGTACAGCGCAACCGGGGACTGTTTCACCTCAACCCTGACCAGATGCCTGTCTACCCAACGATGGCATCCCAGTTTAACGACCCGGGGGTAACACGGCTGTACCTCGGGTTGCTCGAACGGTTTAATGCTGATTATGCTTTTGACCGCGAAACCGCTGTATACGGTGGCACACTGCCCGAAGTAAATCCAAACGAGCTTGCCATCATCCCGCCCAAACGCCAGCGTTACCTGGGCGAAGTGGTTGACACTTGTCGCGAGTACAGGAAAAAGGCAGAAGAGGCGATTGCGTACGCGCGCAAGTGGGGTGAAGCCCGCGGGGTATTGGCACAACTCGATGAGTGGAAAGCCGGCGATGAGGGAGAAACGCGCGTCCGGATCGAGCAAATGCGGGACCACTGGTGGAACCGGCTAAGTGCCCGTGCCCGGCGTATTCTGAAAGATTGGGATGTGATGGCTGAGAAGTACACATCGGACACGTTTGTATATGAAGTGCGCGGGAAACGGTTTACGGTGCCCCTCTATACGACGTCGCTCTCAGGATTGAAAATTCCTAAAGTTGCCATTCCTCGAACACAAGATGCAGGGGAGCGCTTGCGCTTTGCGCTGCTTGAGAATGCACCCGGATTCTTTCCGTATACATCGGGTGTTTTTCCGTTTAAACGCGCAGGCGAAGATCCTACGCGTATGTTTGCCGGCGAAGGCTCTCCTGAACGTACCAACCGCAGGTTTCACCTGGTTTCGCTTGGCATGCCTGCGCGCCGGCTTTCTACCGCTTTTGATTCGGTTACGCTCTACGGATTCGATCCGCACACGCGTCCGGATATCTATGGGAAGGTAGGCAACTCAGGTGTATCGATTTGTACACTGGATGACATGAAGAAGCTGTATTCCGGCTTCGACCTGTGCGACAAGGCAACCAGTGTGTCGATGACCATCAATGGGCCGGCGCCCATGATTTTGGCGCTGTTTATGAACACAGCCATTGACCAGCAGGTTGAGTTCTATCTAAAAGAGAAAGGGACCTGGAATACGGTTGCAGCTGCAATCGCAGAAAAGGTAAATCGAGACGACGTACAGTACGTCCCGTATGGCCCACAAGGCCCTGAAGAGGGGCTGCCAGAAGGACACGATGGCAGTGGACTTGGGCTGCTCGGGACCACAGGTGAAGAACTGGTCCGCTGGGGATTACTCGATGCTGATGCATATGCCGAAATCAAAGCCCGGACGCTCAGCACGGTGCGCGGCACAGTACAAGCTGACATTTTGAAAGAAGACCAGGCGCAGAACACCTGCATTTTCTCAACTGAATTTGCGCTGCGGATGATGGGAGATGTACAACAGTACTTTATCGACCACAAGGTGCGGAATTACTACTCGGTATCGATATCAGGGTACCATATCGCGGAAGCAGGCGCCAATCCAATTTCACAGCTTGCGTTCACGCTGGCAAACGGACTCACCTTTGTTGAGTATTACCTCTCTAGGGGTATGGACATCGATGACTTTGCCGCTAATCTATCGTTCTTCTTTTCAAACGGGCTCGATCCCGAGTACACCGTCATTGGCCGCGTTGCCCGTCGTATTTGGGCGGTGGTCATGCGGGATAAGTATGGGGCAAACGAGCGTAGTCAGAAGCTGAAATACCATATCCAGACATCCGGCCGCAGCCTGCACGCAAAAGAAATTCAGTTTAACGATATCCGTACAACGCTTCAGGCCCTCATTGCCATTTACGACAATTGTAATTCGCTGCATACCAATGCATTCGATGAGGCTATTACAACGCCCACTGAAGAGAGCGTTCGTCGTGCCATGGCGATTCAGCTTATCATCAACCGTGAACTTGGGCTCGCAAAAAATGAAAACCCCAACCAGGGCGCATTCATCATCGACGAGTTAACCGACCTGGTTGAAGAGGCTGTGCTTACCGAATTTGAGCGCATCAATGACCGTGGTGGTGTATTGGGTGCAATGGAAACCATGTACCAGCGCGGTAAAATTCAGGAAGAGTCGATGCTGTACGAGCACAAGAAGCACAGTGGTGAACTACCCGTAATTGGTGTCAACACCTTCTTGTCGAAAAATGGCAAGCACGAGAACGAAGAAGCCCCTGTAGAGCTGATGCGCTCGAGTACGGATGAGAAGCAGCATCAGATTGATAACCTGGAGCGCGTGCAACGCCGGCACACGGAAGCAGCGCAGGCTGCCCTGAACACCCTGCAGGAAAAAGCGCGGGCTGGGGGTAACCTGTTCGAAGCACTCATGGACACCGTCAAAGTATGCTCACTTGGTCAGATTACGGATGCACTCTTTGAAGTAGGCGGACAGTACCGGCGCAATATGTAGCGTTGAGTGCTCAGTCTTAAATTCCTCAGTCTTTGAGCGGGTTGCGTGGGTCGTTTGGCGACCAGTGTGCTGTCCATGATCCCAGGTGAATGGCGCCGGCGCCACTTGCGCCATCTCCCATGAGCATACCAATTGCACCCACATCAGATGTTAGCGTAGTGTTTGCACCCAGGTCGATGTCTAAGCCATAATCGGCAGACTTAAGGTCAGACACGAGATCTTCCATTTTATCGTTATACGCTTCAATCTCGTCTGTTCGCCGGTGCCAGTACATGGAGGCTTCGTAGACTTTGTATTCAGATGCACCAGATACTTTGTACAGGGCCAGGGTAAGTGATAACATGCGGTCGCGTGCGTAGCCCACACATACAGGACCACTGGTTGTGGTACAACCTGGATATTTACTGCCTGTATCCCACATCTTTCTTAGTGAGCTGAGGCGCAGGATATCGAGGTGCATGTATTTCAACTCATTGACTTTGAACGTTCTGGAGCGGTATGAATTGGTGGGGGAGGCGACAGAAGATTCAAAGCCGGCTGCTACCGGATTGGACACGCGGGCTTCTCCATTCAGTTCAATAGTCAGACTGCCTCGGCCGTGTGCTGCCGTGTTGTAGATCTCAAAAAAGACTTCGTCTGTTCCATTGAATTTTTTGAGCGTTTCATTCAAGTGAATCTCTCGCTCATGAATGCGCTCGCTGCTGTTGGTGGAAAAGTAAGTAATAGAATTACCGTATTTGGACGTGAAGTCATGCTTGTGATACATACACCAGCTCCAGTACCACAATTTACGGTCGGGACCCTGTGCCTGTGACCACGTACCGTTCATATCGCGAAAAGTGGTGATGTCCATATGACCGGAGTTTGGCATCGCTTCGTGGAGGGCAATGAGGCCGCCGTTGATGTTCACAGTGCCGACAAAGTCGATACGTGGGTTCTGGTTTTCTGCCGGCGGTTTCACAATCACCATCCCATCCCAGTTGAATGTAGCCCCATCTGGCACAATCAGGTTACCTTCGATAACAAGGATACCTGATCCGCTAAAGTCTCCGTTGATTGTCAGGTCATCTTTTACCCGTAATACCCCTTCGCCATTGGCAGCATCAAATTGATCTGGTAAGTTGGCGCCGTCCTGGATTGTTGTTTCAATGCCCGGGTTGGCATTTATATAGCTACCAAGGGCTGACTCCACCTGGTCGGGAAAAAACATCCCGGTTTCCTGCTCAAGTTGCAGGCGATCAGCGGTGTCGATGATATCAATGCCGATATTCGAGTTGCCGCTTCCGCTCAGCGCGTCTTCGAGTACGGAGTTGATGTTTTGTACGCCAAGACCCATTTCATTCAGATCATTGGCAAGTGCAAGGTCCTGGATGAGCACATTGTCGAGGTCAGCAAGCGCCTGGTCGTCTAGGGTAATTGTTGGAATTTCGAGCGTTGCCCCGTTGTTGATATCGAGGTCAACTTTGGCGGCTTTGATTTGAAAGGCGTTCATTGCGCCGCCCGGGTTCCAGCGGTACTGACTCCGAAGGTCGTGCACTGCGCCTTCGTATTCAGCGCGAATAGTCAGGTCGAGGACGCCATCATCTACGTTGTAGTTGACAATTTCTATATCGCCACCGCCTTCTGTCAGCGTTTGAAACGGGGCTGCAGCCGACTCTCCAGCCGCAGCAATCCAGCTTGCCAGGGCCAATTTACGCCCCTGGATGGCCAGGTCGCGCGCCATCTGGTTGGAATAAGCTTCGGTTTGTGCGTCCTGGGTATCCATGTTGGTTTGCTGCATTGAGGTGGTCAACCAGACGGTTGTAATGGTTGCAGCGAGTGCAAAAAGTAGCGCAGCTTTGCCCATGATTTTATATCGTTTTTACTGTGAAAGGGTGTCTAGTTCATGTTGGGCAGGTCGACGGTAGCCGCAAACCTGCTGAGGTTGCTATGGCTGGTAGATTTTTGATCCTGGGTAGCATATTCGACACTACCTGTTGCCATCTTTAGCTCTATACGAACCTTGGAAAGGTCGGGTGAGCAGGCGGCTGAGTTATCACTAAACTCGGCGCTGCCTTTGCTCAAAAATTCTACAAGAAAGTGGGTGACAAATTTGGCGCTTTCGCCGGTAGTCTTGCTGTCTACGATGCGGGCAATGGTGTAGAGCGGGACAGTCTCTGTTGTTGCCCCTTTAGGGATTGTGATCGTTTCGCCGCTGTCGGTTAGGATGTAGCTTACAAGTTCTGCGTCGGCCGCTGAGGGATCGCTGGCATTGTAATCAGCGTAGGGATCGGCAAGTGTGGGAAAGGTAAGTACGGTGGTTACATCGCCAGCCTTTGTGATACTGCATTCGTACGCCGTGCCCCCTCTGAACCTGCCGGCAGCAATGGCGTCATCTGTTTGTGATTGATTGCGCATGTTGCTCAGGTCAATCTGAAGCATTTCGCTGAATTCGACGGCTTCAGAGTAGACGATGTTGTTGATTACAGCTTCTGAAGCGCTCTGGGTACCGCGAACCTGGATCATGCCGAAAATCAGCAACACACCCGTCATGCCGAAAAAGGCTGCCATATGGTCGAAAATAAACTGCATAATGCGCTATATCCTGATAAAGGGTACACGCCCAACTACTGAATATCAGCAGCCAGAATAATTTTGGTGCCTGTGTATTTTGCCACCCTAAACCCAATAGTATCCTGCGAAACGACCGCTACAGTTAGTTCTTTCGCCATCGTGGGAGACGCGGTCTGCTGTGATGGGGCGGCAGGATTTATGTATCGCAGGGAGTAAGTAACATCAAATCTGAAGGTGTCCGTACTGATGGCATGGCTAATCGATTCTGTGAAATTGTGGTAATCGTCTACATCATCAAAGTCAGCTTCATTGTTTTCGCCCGTATCAGGGCCAAAACTGTTGCCGTCCGACATGGTGCCTAGATCGGGTTCAGAGCCATCGGTTGTGGCTTCGTCATACGCGTAGCTGTTTTCAATATTTTCAAGGCGTAAAGAGGCATAGTCGAGGGCAGCACTTTCCTGTTCTCGAACATAGATGCCTTCTACAGCGATGTAATTTGCGCGCTGCTGGTTTACTGAAACCATCGTGATGATCATCAGTGCGCCGAGCGTCATCAATGTTTGTTGCATGGCCGCTTCAGTGGTATTCAGGTAGTGGGGAGTGGCGGAATGGGTGGTAGCCAACACTCACATCTTGGTATCGCGGAATTTTGGAAATTCTTTAATCGCTATTCAAAAAAATCTTAACTTGTGATGTGGATGCAACTTGTATCCATTAACGGCCCGTATACTACCTGATTGTTCAACAAACCTGCTACCCAAATGAAAGCAACGTATACCTCGTCACTATTAGCCATGCTTAGTGTGGTCGTGTTGATTCTCTCCGGCTGTACGGGCTCGGAAAGCAACAACACTGAAGATGAGGAATGGAGTACAGCAACCAAACAAGCGCAGCGCAACAATAGCTCAAGCAGTAATAGCTACAGCAGTGATTCTGATAGCAAAACGCGTAGTAAATCAAAAAGCCAGGAAGGTGGGGAGTTGGGCGAAGCGCTCAGTGAATTGGAGGATGCCCTGGACGGTTTGGGAGAAGCGTTTGGTGGTGGGAACAAGGTTGAAGCTGTAGACTTTCGCGAACTGCGCACAATTATGCCAGACCGCATTCGCGGCATGGAAAAAGGCAAATCAAACGGCGAGCGTACAGGCGCGTTGGGCTTTCGTATTTCTCAGGTTGACCAGATGTTTGCAGAAGAAAACGGAAACGGCCGGCTTGATATTTCAATTGTCGATCTTGGCGGCTTGAAGAACGTAGCTTCTATGGGCCTCAACTGGTTGCAAATGGATGTGGACCGCGAATCCGATGACGGCTATGAGCGGACCCGTACCTACCGCGAGCACCCGGTGCTCGACAAGTGTAGCAACATGAGCGGTAAGACGCGCTGCGAAATGACCGTATTTGTAAGTGAGCGCTTCGTTGTCTCGCTCGAAAGCAGGGACATGGATGCTGGTATGCTCGAAGATATCCTCGAAGACATGGACATCCGCAAGCTTGAGCGCATGAAAGAAGAAGGTATTTCAGAAGACGGCTAACGGCTGCATGCCGTTAGACTAATCAGCCCCCTGTACCTTTGTGTGCAGGGGGTTGCCGGCTTCCCCTGGTTCCCAGTGGCGGTGCCACGTGCCGAGGTTGGTCATCCCGAAAGGCAAATTCCCCATGCCGCTTAACATGGCCGTTGCATTGTTGTTAATGGAAATGGTCACGTCGCTGCCAATGTTTAGATTGACACCATAGTCAGTTGACTGGATATCGCTGATTAGGTCGTTCATTTCCTCCTCAAACTCCTCCTCTTCATCCTGCCGGCGGTGCCAGTATAACGAGGCATCGTACAGGTGCTTTTCAGCGCCATCTACAATTTGATACAGGCGAAGTGCCAGCGCACCAAATCGATTATAATCTGTACCTACGCACCGAGGGCCGTCCCAATAACGAGAATCATTGCACCCTGGATAGCCTTCAGCAGTGTCCCAAAGTTTTTTGAGTGAACTGATTCGCGTGACGGCAATATCCATGTGTTGGAGGTCGCCCTCATGGAATATGTGTGACCTATACTGGTTGTTGAGGTCAGCAATTTGAGGATCGAATCCTGCCGCAAGCGGATAAGAAATCGGCCCGAACCCGGTAAAGTCAGTTGTCAGGATTGCACGGCCGTGTGAGCCAGGGTTGAGGATTTCAAGGAAAAGGCTGTCGTTGGTTGGACTATTTAGCGCGTTTTGGAGGCTGCCGAATTTTGTTTGGCCGTGCACAGTGAAGCCATTGATATTGGATTCGAATCCGACCTGCGTTGTGTTTAGGCGTCCACTAAAGTCGTGGGTATGCCTCCACCAGGGATACTGGTCTCCGTACTGGTTACCCCAGGAGGCATCAGCATCGTAGTTGATGGTGAGGTCCATGTGGCCGGTGTTTGGAATGCCTTCCTGTATAATGACGAGCCCACCGTTAATACTTACAATGCCAGAGAGGTCGATGTTGGGGTTAAGATTGGTTTCTTTTGGTTTTACCAGGATTATGCCGTCCCAGGTGAAATTTACGCCTGATGGGACTTCAAAATTACCTTCTACAATAAGCACCCCTTCGCCAGCAAAATCAGCCCCAAAGTTAGCATTGCCATCAATGCGGAGCACTCGATCTGTACCTGAACCAAACTGACTCGGGATTGAGCTACCGTTAATGACGGTCTCCGCAGTAGGATGGGCTACCAGGAAGTTGTTGATGGCCTGTTCGACCTGGCTGGGGAAAAACAACCCGTTTTGCTGATTAAGCGAGCTCCGATCTGTTTCTGTAACGGTAGACACACCAAGCGTATTGGCGTGTCCGCTAATATCAATTTCGTTTTCCAGATCTGCCACAAGTGTGCTTAACCCCAGGTTGAAATGATCCAGATCGTTTGCAAGCTGTAGTTCGTCGATCAGAACTTCATCCAACTCATGCAATGATTGATCATCAAGCGTGATGGATGGGAAGTCGAGGTTGGCATTGGGATCAATTGTGGTTGTCATGTCCGGCGCCGTGATCTGAAGCGGATTCACCGTAAAGTTATTCCAGGAATAGCGCGTCCTGATTTCGTGTACAGCGCCCTCATAAATGCCTCGGACTGTAAAGTCGAGCACGTTGGCATTGGTGGGGTCTGCACCATAGCTCTCTACACTGATGGTGCCCCCGTTTTCTGAGATCGTCGTGAAAGGCTCAGTGCCAGTAACGCCGCCAAGATTGATCCACTCAGCGATAATGAGCTTCCTGCCTTTAACCGCTAATTCCCGGGCTAACTGACCTGTGTGGTAGTCAGACTGGGCTTCGCTTGTCTCGCGTGTTGCCTGTTGCATGTTGCCTAACAGGATAAATCCGATCAGGGAAAATACAAGGGCTGCAATGATGGATACCTTACCCATTTTTTATCGTAATTTTTTGATTTCGGGGTTATTCCCAGTTGGAAAGTGTAACGGTTGAGCCAAATCGTACGAGGTTCTGCTGGCTTGTAGACCTTTGGTCGTTGGTGACAAAACCGATGCCTTCAGCGGCAAGCTGGAATTCAAAACGAACTTTGGATAAGTCGGCACTACATGCTGTTGTTGCTGTGGGTAAAGCACTGGCCGGTAAAAAAGTATTGGAGCCTTTAGCGCCAAACTGTACTTCAAATGCAGTGACATAAGGCAGGCTGATGCCGATGATTTTGCCGCCAACCTCCCTTCTGAGTTCAAAAAGCGGCACGTTTTGTATGACGTTACCTACCGGAATGGCAATGGAGTCCATGGTAGCAACCAGTTGGTAGGTTACTTCAACCGCCTCTGCGTCATTGGGGTCGCCTACAAAAGTAATCGAACTATCTGCATGGGCAATGGTCGGGAAGGTAAGCGTCGTGGTGTATCCTCCAGCAGTGCTTAATTGACACACGAAAGACGCGGAGCCTGTATAATTGCCGCCGTCTATTGCCAACTGTGTTTGTATTTGCGTCAACATGTTTTCCAGATCGCGTTCCAAAAACTCGTTGAGTTGCAATGCCTCGGAATAGACCATATGGTTGATCGTTGCCTCGGTTGCAGCGGACGAGCCGCGCATCTGGATATAAACAAAAATGAGCAGTACAACACCGGAGACCATGATGGAAATAATATGGTCAAACAGAAACTGCATGATGCCAGAATGGGGGATTTATATGTTAAAGATCATCAGAAACGATAGTCGTTTTACTCCATGTTGCCCTTGCAACTCTTGTACCAACCGTATCATTGGATACCACATCAGCCATGATTATTTTTGCAAAAGTCTGTGTGCTGGTCGTATCACCTGTTGTGGAGTTCACGTAAGCCACTGAGTAACTGATATCGAAGCGATAAGTGTTGTCGCCGATGGTGTGTTGCACCCCGGTCTCCGTGAAATTGTGATAGTCGTCGAGGTCATCACGTACAGTTTCGCCTGGTTCTTGGCCAAAAGATGCTGCGGACGTCAACGTTGAGGCATCTGTAGGGAGTGTCGTCTCTCCAAGGCGTGTTTCATCAAAGCCTGTATCGTTCAGGATAGACTCAATGCGGAACTTGGCCACATCGAGCGCTGCCGTTTCAATTTCCCGGATATAGGATATCTCCTGGATCATGATGACAGACTTTTGATGGTTAAGCGCCGTGATCATAATGATCATTAGCGCGCCCAAAGCTAGAATGGTTTGTTGCATGATGCGTTGTTACAGACAGATTGGTGCCGGTGGCCAGCACATGAAGGGCAAAAGGCTCAGCAAGGTGTCTTAAGCATTGCTGTACGTGGGCATCAATAAGATATTAGAGCCATCTTTCTGAAAAATGCCTAAAAAGAATATCTAATGGTCGCTAGTGGCGCGCGCGATAGAGGGGGAATGGCTAAGGATAGTACGCCATAGGCATCAAAGGCAATCTCCAATAGCGCAATAACGTGGTGATGTTTGCGCCAAAAGTGGCGGGGTAGCTGTAGCCTGTTGTTTGCGCCAGTCTGGTGATGTGGATCGGGATAGAACGTATAAAATGCTGAACAAAAAAGCCGTCCCGGTGATGCAAATTTTGGGCGGCTATACAACGCAGATAGCTCTTTTTAGGCCCAATTGCACGATTTTGTCAATAGGCTTGAATTTCGCAGGTATAGCAGTGTTCTTCATGCATAAAGACGCAGCTACACCATGAAACAGATTTTTTCGTTTGTATTGCTCACCCTGTTTGCTTTGCCAGTCCTGGCGCAGGATTCCTTTTTTGAGTACGGGACCGCCGCTGAAGGATTTGAAGCAGCCAAAGAGGATGATAAAGTCGTTGTGCTCTACTATTTCGACAGTGAGTCAGAAGGTTCTGTGGATTACAACCACATCTGGAGCGATCCGCTTGTCACTCGGTTTGTCGACAAGCTTGCTGTCCCTGTTTCCATTGCATCCGGTACCGAAGCCGAAGAAGCGCTTCAAAACCTGAAGCGAAAGCGCCGGCGCAAAGCTGATCCCTACACGCCCGGCATTTACTTCTTCTCATCAACAGGCCGCACCCTTGGCGTACTCCGTGGTGACCTGGATGGGCAGGAAGGCATCGGCCAGTTCATGTTGATGCTAGGCGCAGCAGACTACGCACGGCTCGAAAACAAACACGACAACGGACGTCGCCGGTTCATGCGGTACCATTGAGGCAAACAATGATTTTATTGTTTGCTGGTTGAAGGTTGAACGTTTAAGGTTAAAGGTGTTTGGACTCAGAAAAAACCTTTAACCTTAAACATACGGCCAATAAATCCATCAGGATTTATTGGCCCGCCAGGTTGCCTGATGGGGCTGTTACGACGAGCCGGCCTGAGGCATTACGTCCGTTTACTTCGGGTTCATACATCAACTCGGAGCGGGCGGGCGGATGAACAAACGTGCCGGGTACCGTAGCACGCGCTACGTAAGAATGGGTGTGTTCACCGCGCGACAGGTAATCTGCGAAAAGCAGCACTTTGTCGTCATGCATTTCTGTATGGTTGAACGAACCCCACCATCGCCCACTGCTTTGGGCTGCATATTCCTGGTTAGCTGTTGCAAACGCATCATTTACGGGCTCTAGCCCTGCTGGCAAAGGATCTTCGACGACGAGGTAATTTCGGTCTGCCGGACTGTTCAGTCGGAGCGTAACCCGAACAAGCTGGCCGGCTTCAAGGGAAACGTCGCCGCCGCCTGTTGTGAGTACACTGCCATATGGTTGCCCCGCATTATCGAGCAACTGAAAGGTTCTGCTCACACTAAGTCCCTGATTTTGCGCAGCTACCGGACCGCTGCGGTACGATTCCATCGACAGCGCATAGTACAGCGAGCCCGTTCCTTCTTTCGAAATATCTACCGGAATGGAAGTATCAGTGGGCAGGTCCTGTAATGGGATGCTTGCGGAATACACATCTGTCGAAACACCCTTGAAAGCCTGTTCTAGCAGCGATTTGCCGGCAACCTGGATGGCCGCCGTGAAATCGGGCGCGTCTGCTTCATACCGCTTCTGAAAGAGGGCAAAGGCATCAACAACAGCTGCATTCTCCTGGGTTGATGCCCAGTGTGATGCCTGGCGCGTGTTGATGAGGTATCGGATCATCTGGTTGGCGAAAGTACGAAATGCGGGGTCCTCCGATGCTTCGATCAAGGCAGTAAGTCCGTATGCAGTTGAGCGGGTGTCGCTGGCGAAAATCCAGCCGGCATCCGGATCCTGCGAAGCCGTCAGGTACGCGCTGGTGCCTTCCACGCGCAACAAGGCGATGAGGTCTTCATACAGTGCCTGCTGATACGTTTTGAGGCCATCGTTATTGGACCGCCAGAGCGTACGCAACAGGTGGCTCCGTCCGTCAACACTGATTGGCGTATTGTTTTGAACAGTTGTGCGGACGAGCTGGTTGATTTCGCTTTCCAGGAAGACGCCGTGCCGTGCAAGCGCGAACAGGGAAAACGCGCGTGCGTCATTCCATGTGCGGGCACCGTAATATTCTGGTTTCTGACTGGCATTTCGGACTTGCCGCGCGAGGGCTTCAACGGCTAGTCGGGTTAGCGCTTCAGGGACATCGAAGCCGGCGTCGCGCGCATCTGCAAGCGTTAGTACAACATAGCTGGATACATAGGGGTTAACATAGTAGCTTCCGCGCCAAAGGCTAAAGCCGTTGCCCATCCAGTATTCCTTCAGGCTGTTTGCCCAATCCGTGATAAGCGAGTCGCGGTCGCCGCCTACAACATCCAGATCAAACGCATTTAGCAACGCGTCGCCGGCAATGAGGGGTCGAATGCGCGATGTGCGCTGCTCCAGGCATCCATATGGATAAGTAAACAGGTAACGGGCGGCACCGTCGATGCCAACCAGTGCTGTACTTGCAACATGTGCTTCCACCTTGCCCATCCCAGGGATAATGTTAGGGGGCAATTGCAGGGCTTCCAAGGCGTTGTCCTCCGTAGAGGCAAAGGTTGCAACCTGTTCTTTAATGGTCGGGAGCAGGATAGGCAAATCGATAGCAAAAGCATCAGATTCCCTGTTTAGGCCGGCTGAGAACGTCAGGTTGGCTGCACCTGTGGTTGTGCCATTCCATTTAAAACGGACCTCTTTGGTTTCACCGTCTGCCAGCGAAACGGTTTGCTCGCTGTCACCCGTCAATGCCAGTCCGTTTGCTGAAACTGAGACCGTAGACGAACCGTCGTTGCCCGTGGTGTTTGTGATCAGGACACCGGCTTCGAATTCGTCACCCAACCGGGCAAAGCGCGGCAGGGCAGGGGCGAGCACAAGGGGTTTTGTGACCACTATGTCTTCTGCACCGGCGCCAAACAAATTGTTGCCGGTGAGGCCCACAGCCATCAATCGGAACGTGGTCAGGCTTTCTGGCAACTTGAACGTTACGCGGGCGCGTCCTTTGTTGTCAGTTTGTATGGCCGGCTCCCAATGGGCAAGTGGGCGGAAATCTTTCCTCACATTATTTGAGCCGCTCTCGTCACCACCACCGCCGCCTTCGTCTTCTTCTTTTTGCCCGTAATTGCGTTGCCGCACCAGATTGGCGAGTGATTGCGCGGAGTTGACGCCCAACGGTCGGGCGCCATAAAAAGTATCGAAGGGGTCAGGGAGGGTATATCCAATCAGATTGAGTACCCCTGCATCAGCAGCACTGAAGGCAATTTCACCTGCTACACCCTGACCGGCTGCATTTTTGAGTTGCAGGTCAACTGTAACTTCTTCGCCGGGCTCATACGTCGTTTCATTTGCCGTAATGGCCACGCTGAGATGTCGTACACCCGCGTCAACGCCCAACGCAGTATAGCCCATTTTGAAAGAAGGGGCGCCGGCGTCAAATGCACCCTGGGGTGGCGCCGTGCGTCCGTTGAGTAGCATCACGCTCACATAAATGTTAGGCAGATGGGCTTCTGTTATCGGAATTTCGATTTGTGGTGCACTGCCGACAAGCGTTTCTACGCGGCTGGAAATAATCCCTTCACGCTCAACGGTAATCAGCGCCTGGGCGGTTTCATAAGGCGATTGCACCATGATTTTAGCCGTTTCACCCGGTGCATACGTTGGGCGTTCTGGTGTGAGGTTAATCCGATCATCATCGGAGCGCTCCCACGCGACGTAGCCACTGCCTGTTGCATAGAAATAAGCCTCCGACTGGATTGCATTCCCCCGCAGATCGCGGCCTTTTGCACGGATGAGATAACTGCCCCCAAGCGAAACGGGCATCGTTAGCCGCTGCGCCCGTCCTGCTTCAATGGATAGGGTCTGTGTGCCGTGGTTTTCTTCGATCTGTTCGGTGCGCCACCGCAGCCGGCCGTCTGACCCCACTTCACGTACGCTGTTCCACTGCCGGCGGACCAATTCCACTTCAATGTCAGCGGCTGCAACCGGTACACCGCCGGGGTTGATGGCGATCACGTCAAATGTCATGGCCTCCTCAGTAGACAGGTCGAGGAAGGTCGTTTGGGGCTTGAGGCCTATATAAAAGAGGCCCGGGTGGAGTGTGATCTCGCGGCGTGCTGCGCCTGTTTGCCGTGCCGGGTCGGTAACCTCTGCATTCCAAACAAGCCTCGCCGTTTGTCCCTGTTCATTGCCCGGGAGCTGGGTTCTGACTGATACCTGGCCGGCGTCATCCAGCGTCGTCTCTGCGGTTGTAAGGGACTGGTAGAGGCTGTAATCGTAGCCGGCTTTGCCAAACCGGTATGCATCAAATCCGGGTGGATTGTAGCGATGGAATTCTCGGTAAAGGGTATAGCGTACGGGTTGATTCTGCATGGGGGCACCAAAGAGGTACCGTCCTGTTGTCGTGCCTTCGAAAAAATCGCCGGCGATGTAACTGGCCGTTGAAGCCTGCATTTCCACGTTGAATGTGGCGCGCCGGAACGCATCTACCCGGAAATAAGACTGCACCAGGTCTCCATCATCCCATTGCTCACGCGTATCTGCCTCTTCATCAGATGCAAATACTACGCGCACCAGATAGGATCCGAGATCGTCATTTTCTGATCCTGTCCATTCGAAATTGAATGTGCCAAGGGCACTGGGTAGGAGCCTGGTTTCAAATACCTTTTCTTCCAGCGGGCTTTGAATGAGTACGCGGATGCTATCCGTAATAGGGGTCCATTCACCGTCGGTTTTCTGGCGCAAGATGCCTTTGAAGTGGGCGGTTTCGCCGGCTTTGTAGAGGCCTCGGTCGGTAAACACGGTGCCGGTTTGTTGTAGCGGCTCAGGGTTCCAGGCATAAGATATACCGTAACGATAAGGCTCCAGCCCATCGTCCAGTGTGCTGCTTGTGAAGGCAAGGTCGTCATTGCGTTCCACAAATACATATTGGGTAGGTGCGGTCCACTCATCTGGTTGCGCCATGCCAAGCGCATACCAGCCGGGCGACTGCGCGCGTCCTTCCGCGTCTGTTTGCCCTTCCCATTGCACTGTGTTTTTTGCATCGCGGATGGTCACCCGGGCGCCGGCTACAGGCGCTGCATCCGCCAGTGTGGTGACAAAAATGAGATTCTGGTGTGGGCTGAACTTGGCCGAGATGCCCATGTGGGAAACCTGCGCAATGGCTTTGAATGTGCGCGGCTGTTTTTCGCCGGCCAACACGGGCGTTTTAAGGTGAACGGCAACGACACCTGTACCGTTTGTCAGTTGAGCATCCAGGGTTAGTGGTAGTACTTCAGGTTTGTTCTCTGCAGCAGCAAGTGAAAGGGTTTCGTCGGTTGGGATGAGGTCCGGCGCGGTGCCTTCAAACGGGAAATTGTGCCAGAGGTCATACCGGGATAAGTTAGGAATCACTTCCGCTGCAGAGAGTTTTTTTAGTCCGTATGATGCAGAAGCGACGTTGGTCACGCGGAGGGGTATTGCAGCTTGCTGGTCCGCCTCAATTAACAGCAAGCCCTGGGTCATGGCGACTGAAGGCTTGTAAGAGGTTGTTCTAAATCGATGTGTACTGGACGGCAGGAGCTGGCCGTAAACATCTTCCAGGTTGTTTAAAGATAACGTGTATTGCGTATTTGGTGTCCACAGCAACGGCAAGCGATGGGCAGTGCTCACGAAGTCATCGCGTGACTCGATACCGGCGGGCAACGGAAGGGCCGGATTCATGGTCATCGATTCCCGTACTTGTTTGAATGCTACCGGTGTAGAGAAATACAGCGTAATACCCTGGGCCGGGTCAAAGTTGTTGGTGATTTCTTCGTAATAACTGGCTGATTGCGCAATACGGTCAAGGGTCAGTGGGCGATAGGTTCTGAACGTGACAAAGGCATCCTGCGCAGCGCCCAACGGTCCGCGTGCGCTTGGCAGGTCGTACCGGATGGCAATTTCATACCCCTGGCCCTGTTGGAGCGGAGCATCTGGCGTCAGGACGAGCACACTGTCGGATTCGACCGTAATGGCTGCCCGGATGCTATTGCGATCATTTTGCTGATGAAGCGTCACAAAGCCGGCAGCCTGTGCTGTGTTCAATGCCTGGTTGAAGTAGAGCCGGAAAGACTGGTTCGTAGCGACAGCCTGGTCACCTGTTGCCGGATCTGAATGCAAAAGTCTTGGCCGTGGCGTTTCGAATTGCCAGCTAAACGATTCGCTGAGCACATCACCTGATACTGCTTGCATGCCAGGCGCTAGGGAAACTTCATATCCTGTTGCCATCGGCAGGGGCGTGGCGGGTTGGAAGACAAGCGTGTGTGTGCCATCCCAGCGGAAGGTACCATTAATGGCTGGCTCGATCGAAAACTCAGGCACAACAGCCGGCGCATTTGCGCCCAGCGCTACCATGGGCTGGCTGAACGTAATGCTGATAGACTGGTTCGGCTGCAAACGCATCAGCGTACCAGACGGGGCAACGCTCAATGGCCGCAAAGGGCCTTCGAGCGTAGGGTTAAATGCCGTGGCTGCTTCGGGCGGCACATCCAGCGCAACACTGGTCACCGCAAAGCCTTCAGGGGATTGCTTGCTGCCACAGGATACAATCCAGCAGGAAACGAACAGGAGCAAGAGTGGGGTTATGTAGGTACGGGTTTTCATCAGAATGCGGGTGTATGCGCTTCAGTATAGGATAATACGCGGATGGAGATGGGAAGGCTTTTCAGCGCATGGCCCTCCTGGTCCACTCCGCGGAGTTCGATGGTATGCTGGCCAGCTTCCAGCTGCCAAAAGGCGCTCTGAATTGGGCCTGAAACGGGTGATTCATTGATCCACCATTTTGCGTCTGATACCACGCCATGGCTGGTACCTTGGAGGTGGATTTGCTGGAATCCAGGCTTCAAAACCGGGTCCAGTTGAAAAGTCATCCCGGCCTTCGGGTAAAGAATCTGCAGTTGCCGAGGCATTGTTGTCTGGCCATTGTGACGTTGATCATTGGGTACCTGCTGCGCTGCTACATGCGCTACGGATGGCGTACCTGCAGGGTGTTGCGGCTGTGCAATCCCGTTTGTAGCAGCCCATGCTTCGTAAGGCGGCGGGTAAACGGTGAAACGGGTTGGTGTTATGTGTTTTTTCGGTGTGCCCGGTAGGGCTACAAAACCGCTGCGTTTGTCGATGTCCCAAATTTGGTGTACGGTACAGGTATCCGTTGGTATCGCATGCGGCAGAAAGAATTCTTTTTTTATGCCGGGGCAAGCCTGTCCCGGTCTATGACCACTCACCGGACAGATTTCAACGGTCTTTAATTTTTCTGGTATCGCAAACGTACCCCCTGGACCAAGCAACGCCATAATGCCGTGATACAGTGGGCCGGCGCCACTCACCCCGCTAACCCGACGCATGGGGGAGCCGTTAAAGTTGCCAACCCAAACAGCCACGGTATGCTGCGGCGTATAGCCTACAGCCCAGTTGTCCCGATAATCTTTTGACGTGCCTGTTTTAACAGCCGCAGGAAAGGGCATTTCAAGCGGGCCATAGCGCCCAAAGGCAGGGGCACGCGCTTCGGGGTCTTGTAAAATGTCTGTGATCAGGTAAGCGGTTTCTTGTGACAAGACCTTAACGGTTGTCGTGTCTGCTGCGTGCAACGTAGTACTTCCCGAAAGATCAGTTTGGGACATCGTAGTCACAAGTCCGCGGGATAGGCCCTGGTTGGCAAGCATTGCGTACGCGCTTGCCAATTCGATGAGCTGCACTTCGCCGTTGCCGAGCGTTAAACCCACCCCATAATGGGCAGCGCCCTTTTGAAGGGAAGACACACCGGTATCGTGTAGCAGATCCAGCAGCGCTTCTGTACCCTGCTCACGCAGGAGGCGAACCGCCGGCACATTATAACTTGATGCAAGGGCGGTGCGGAAGGGCACGGGGCCATGGAATTTCTTGTCGTAATTCATGGGCGAGAATGCGCCCCCGGCTTCCGGAATATGAATTGCGATATCCGGCAAAATGGTTGCCGGCGTGTACTTGCCCGAAGCAAGCGCAAGTGCATACGTAAAGGGCTTGAGTGCTGAACCAGGCTGGCGTTGCATCAGCACGCCGTCGTTTTGTCCTTCGGTGTGTGTATTCCAGAAGTCAGCGCTACCCACATAGGCCAGGATGTGTCCGGTGCTGTTTTCAATGACAAGTACGGCGGCATTGGTTGCGCGCTCGTTCCCCAGCCGTTTGAGATGCACGCGTGCGAGGGCTTCAATTTCTTCTTGCAACGGCAAATGCAAGGTTGTGCGAATGGTCGCAGGCTTCACGTCAGCGTGGTCCTTTTTCTGAAGGATATAGTTGACAAAATGGGGAGCCTTGAACGTGTTGTCTGCCGGCAGTACTGAAAGGGGGATGGCAGCCAGGGTCTCCCGTTCGTTGGATGAAAGCACACCCGTATCTGTCAGGGCATCAAGCACATGGTGTTGGCGCTGAACCGCTGCGTCGAGATTGGTGTACGGGTTGAAGGCATTCGGCCGTTGCGGCAATCCAACGAGAAAAGAGGCTTCCGCTTTGTTGAGATCAATAGCCGACTTGCCAAAGTAGCGGCTTGCAGCAGCTTCAATGCCATAAATCTGGTTGCCAAAATACACCCTGTTCAGCCAGAGCAGCAGGATGTCTTCTTTGCTTAATTGTGCTTCAAGCCTGACTGCAAGCAGGGCTTCCCTTGTTTTCTGGTAGAGTGTGCGGGATTGGTTCCCTCTAAGCGTTCGTGCTACCTGCATGGTGAGCGTTGAACCTCCACGCACCACGGCGCCGGCCCTGGTATTTTCTACGAGCGCCCGCACAATCGACAACGGGTTGATACCCGGGTGCTGGTAAAAATGGCGATCTTCTACCGCAACCACAGCCTCAAGCACAAAGGGGTCGATATCGGCTGCAGCAACGGGAATCCCCTGTCCATTCGGACGCACAGTGCGCAGCAGCCGGCCATCCCTGTCTAAAATGTTGGTACTGGTCACTTGTTGCTGAACGCGCAGCGCCGCCGGCAACGGCCAGAACAGGTAACCTACGCAACAAC
>JBCCIM010000005.1 GCA_039111535.1 Bacteroidota bacterium
AACTGCTACAAAAAGCAGACCATTTCATGCGGCTAGCGCGCCGGCGTACCGATACGCTCCAGTTTACCCCACACCATACCAAGCCCTAAAAATTCTTCTACGGTTGCAAACGTTTTGCAAACATCGATTATCAGGATGAAAAACAGCCTGTAAAAGAGCGAGTAGAAAATGAGCCGGGCCTCCTCTTTCTCAACCGCTACGCAATAGAGCGCAGCGATAAGATCCAGAATTGTAAGGCTCAGCCACCAGTAGGCAAGAAAGTAAATCAGGCCAAAGGCGGTGGCAATAAAGATGAAATACAGGTTTGCAAACACATTCATCACCGGCCAGATCAATGACTCAAAGGCCATTGCCCACATAACCATCGTTCCGCCGAAGTTGATGGTTGGATTAAAAAATAAATCCCGGTGCTTACGAATGGCCTGAATAATACCGCGCGTCCAGCGATAGCGCTGTTTCAGCAAGTCGGTAAGTTTGTCTGGTGCTTCAGTAAAAGACTGTGCCCGCGGTTCATATTCTACGCGCCAGCCTTCTCGGATAATTTTCAGTGTCAGATCACAATCTTCAGCAAACGTATCTGAGCTATAACCGCCGGCATCAATGATGGCCTGCTTCCGAAACAACCCAAGTGGCCCTGGAATGATGTTAACGAGTTTAAACAGGCTTTGCGCAGACCGGGCCATGTTCAACCCTTCTACGTACTCAAGGGCCTGCAAAGTTGTCCAGATATTGTTGCGATTGTCCACTTTTACGTTGCCGGCCACCGCGCCAATACGCGGCTCACGGAAGTGGCGCATGGCCTCGCGCAGGGTACCAGGCGAAAGCTGGGAATCACCATCTACGCATAATACAAAGTCGTGCGATGATACCTGAATGCCGGCATTAAGCGCCGTAGACTTCCCACCGTTGGTCTTTTCAACCAATTTCACGGTAGCGTGGCCATAGTCACCAACAAGACTGTGAGCAACGGCCCGCGTATCATCTTTAGAGCCGTCATCTACAACAACTATTTCAAAAGAAGGATAATTCAGCTTAAGGAGCGAACGCACCGTATTGGTGAGCAACTTGCCCTCATTATAGGCTGGCACAATAATCGAAACCGGTGGATATCCTTGTGCGGACTTCTCTGAAATGGTGTACTTGGCGGTATTCAGATAAGCAATATTGAGCAACGCCAGATAACGCAACAGAAGCACTACAAGGAAGAATACAAGGGCGACAATCGAAGAATACACGCCAAGTCCTTCCCAGGTGAGCGTTGTGCGCTTGCCGGTCCAGTTGCGCAAAATACCGCCCGGGTCCTCCATAAACACGTAAATAACCGCAAACAGAAAAACCGACAGCAACCCGTAGGTTAGCATGCGGCGGCGGTACTTTTTCCCTTTGTCCTCTACTTCATCAGCATCAGAATGGTCATCGGGCATAAACGCCTTCCGCACCAGTGGCATCTGGCGCCGGCGAGGAAACCAATCGTCTGGCGGAATGACCGCTGTTCGCTGTGAATAAGGCGCAGAAAAGGCAGGAACGCGCGCATCTTGTTTGTTCTCGTCTTCCCGTACCTCTTCCCCTTCAGATGCTTTTGCATCTTCATTGCCTCCGGAGAGGAAAGAAAAGATATTTCTAAATGATGCTTTCATAAGATCGAACAAGACCCGCAGCGGTCTACATTCGGTGTTTCCAAATTCATTTTGTATCCGTACAGCAGTATCAAAACGCTACACTTTCACGCCATTAAAGGGTCCAATACAGCGATCCGGAAAAGACAAACGTTTTAAACCCTTCGTCACGGAGGAACTGCTGTCCGTCAAGAAATCTTACAGAGTAGCCGCCACTTCCACTCAAACTAAAGGAAAGATGCGGGTTAAATCGGTAAATAAGGTCTGACTCAAGCCGCATGGCAAATGCACCACGACGGTATGATACCAGGCCAGTTGTGGCACGTGTGCGCCAAAACCACTTGGTCCACACCTCATTTTCGTATTCGAGCCAGATATCGTACGCCTGATAGCCCATCGGGGAGAAATACGTTTCAAGCGTATGGCGATAATGAATGTTGTTAAAGGACAGGCCGAGATAGGTATTGCGCAGGACCCGGTAGCTGGCTTCGAGTCGAAGGTCTGTCCCTCTGTTATACTGAATGCGCGTCAAGGTACTGTCTGGTCGGCCATTGACGAGGTTCAGTGCAAGAGAAGCGCTCAGGCGCAGGGTCGAATCCGGCATAACGTTTACTGTTCGCGCCTTCACATCAAACTGGGTCAGGCGCAATCCAAACTCGCCCCCTGCAGGCGACCACAATTGTAGCGCAGCTTCTGTACTACGCGCGCCAATTGACGCCGTATACTTGTTCGGCACCTGCTTCAGGTAGCGCAAATCAGCAAACCCGACGGTACGGGCGCCAGAATAATCAAATACGCCAAACTGCAACCATAGCCGGTTGGTGTAGCCGGCATTAGCAGAGTAAACAGGCGGCGTTATATCAAAATAGCTGCCGGCCATCACCTGGTTGATGCGCGTCAGGGTATTGGTTGTACCAGGCAGCAGGCGGCGCGTGCCGTTCACAAAATGTGAGACAAGGCCGGCTGTGATCATAAATGGACGCGGCATTGCTGGCAAAGTAACCTGGGTAAGCAACCCCTGTCCCCAGTGCTCATAACTTGTGATGCTGCCTTTAGCGCGGATATATTGCGATACAGGCACAACAAGCCCTACAAAATCTGTGTCGATAGCCCGCTCCACGAGACTAATGCGTTGTATAAGCCGCTCTTCGAACTCAGCCTGAAGGCGAGAGTTTTCAGCCAACCGGTCCACGCGGGAAAGGTAAACGGAGTCGGCCTGCCGGTAACGCAATGATTCCAGATAGACCTGCTGGAGAAACTCGCGGGCTTCCGCATCACGGGGGTTTTTATCGATCACTTGCTCCAGTTCGCGAATGGCGCCGGCGTGATCCCCGAGGTAATACCGATTTCGGGCAACCTCTTTTGCGACAGAAAGGGTGTATCCTTTGCGCTGAATCGCTTCAAGAATACTGGCTGCTGTTTGAAAGTCCCCTGAAAGCGAATAAAGCTGCGCAAACTCTTGCATGTCTGAGCGTGTCCGGGTGCCTTTCATCTGGAAATACGACTCATACTGCGCGATGGCATTATCGTACTGCCCTTCAACGGCAAGGGCGCGCGCTTCACCAAGCGCATCAACTTCCCGATTAATTTCGTCCCGGCGGAGGGCCTGCTCAATTCTGCGATCGAGGTAGAGGAGCCGGCCGCGGTCTTGTGGCAAACCAAACGTAAATGCCCGCCGCAACAACATGTCAGCTTCTTGCGGATTGCCTTGCTGCAAATGCAATTCAGACAAATCAAGCAATACATCCACATCTTCCGGATATGATTCCAGATAATTATTCACCCGGACAAGCGCATCCGTGACCGGTGTATCACAGGCAAGCACAATACGCACGTAAAGCCGCAGGTATTGCACATTTTCAGGATTGTATTCCAGCAACGTCGAAGCTTCACCAAGCGCATCGCTGTACATGCCAATATCGAGTAACAGGCGGGCGTACTGATAGCGAACACCATCCAGTTCAGGGTGCAGGGTCAGCCAACGGCGGTACAATTCAACTGCGTCTTCCGGGCGCCTGGCAATCTGGAAAAACCCGATGAGCTGCGAAATTCTACTTTCGTTCTCCGGTTCTTCAGCAAGTTGTTTTTCCAGTTCAACAATGCGTTCCTGGATCCACGTATTCCGCCGGCTGTCGAGCATTTGCAACCGGTGCATGTATCCTGCATCCTGCGTATCGATGTGTTCGGGGACCAGGAGCGTACGGTAAGCTTCTTCGATCCGATCTTTTTCAAGGTACTCATCTACCAGCGCATACCGCACGAGCAGGTTGTCGGGCTGGTGGGCCAGTAAATACCGGTATCGGTCGATGGGATAGACAGGCGAATTACCTGTCGCGCGTACAAGCGCTACATCAATTTGCGAGAAAAGCTCAAGCCAGCGCTGCGTGCCGTCGTGCCGCTCAGCAAGCAACATCAGTTGTTCATGGGCCGAATAATACCGGTTGTAACTGAGCAAGTCGTAAATAAAGCGATACCGGCGCTCATCAAGTTGCGGATAGTCTGCCGGGTCAGCTACAGAAGCGGGCGGCGGGTTTTCCAGCCGTTGCTCCAGGGTTTCACTCGCAGTTGCCTCAGCAAGCCCTTGCTGAGAGAGTGCGTGGTCCGGATTTAACTTGAGGGCTTGTCCAAACGCTTCTCGCGCAGCATCAAAATTGCCCTGCCACATGCGGAAATAGCCGAGCCGCATGTACAGTTCATGGTCGGTAGGATAAATGGCGAGGTACTTTTCGGCTGCGGCTACTCCCCGTGCCTCATCACCCGGGTAACCGGCAATTGCAATGAGGTATCGCTGGATGGTATCTGGCGACCCCTGCATGTGCTGCAGAAACCGCTCATACTGCCCAACGGCCTCGCGAAAGCGGCTGTTGTCGTACAACATGTCGGCGTATTGCCGGCGCGCCTGAAAGTCGTTGGGCGAACGTTCGAGGTGCGCATGTAATGCTTCCGGGCTATCAAAAGAAGCTACGCCGTCCACTTGCTGAACGGGCACCTGCGCCATTGCAGATTGTGCAGAAACAATCCACAGTAAAATCAAACCAGCAACAACCATAGCGGACATCACAACGGCAATCTTGCTGTCGGCGGATGGTGATATGTAATCAGTGCGCTGCATCAGGTGTAAATTCTCAACAGTTAGGCGGATCTGATACGCCAGCTATCATGCTATCCAAAAGCCATGCCGCACACAGGGGCCGCAAGTCGCTTTCAGCATTGGGGGCGCAATAAAGGTGGAAATGTGTCCTGTTAGTTGCCTTCGAGGGCATATGCGAGGAAATCTTCCGGATTTTCAAAAGGTTCGCCGTTAGGCACAACGACAGCCGATACAACATGCGGCAGTTGATCAGCCACCGACGGGTATTTTTCTCTGAGCTGGTCTTGAATTGATTCAAAAAACTCCTGAACGTTGTCTCCTTTTTTGTTAGGCAGAAAAGCGATGATGCGGCCCCGGGCCATATCGACCAGAATATCTTCCGGGTGGACAACAATCTGCTCAATGGCAGGGAGCAACATATCGAGTCCAATGGTGCCATCAGGCGTGGACTGTTCTGCCTCCATGCGGAGCGCTACGAGAAGGAAAGGTTTGTATTTTTTACTGGCCCGTTGTTTAAACGATTTCTTAAGCTTTGCAAAAAAAGCTGCGTGTGAATTTTCCAGCGCGCGCAAAGAATCTACGGCGACAGAGGGCACCGGCATACCGGCAAGCGACAGGCTCTCCGGGTTAATTGTCGTCGACGAGGCCTCAAAAGGAGAGACTGGTACGTCGTGTCCCGGGGTGCCCAGGGATCCAAGTTGGCTGCCGGCCATTCCTGAAGGATTATCAGCTAGCGACAACATCGGAATATCCCACGGATCTACAACTTCGTGCGTAACGTGCCCAAGGCCAGGCCAAAGTACCAGCCGGCGGCTGCCCGTCGGACCTGCACCTTTGGCATCTTCGGGCATTGAAACATGCATGGAGCCCGACATCTGGTTGCGCATGAATTCCATGATGTGCTGCGACTGCGCATTAATGATGTCTGGCATCATCAGTAGTACAGTGGTTTGCACCGTAGCCAACTGCCCCATCATCCAGCCAAATACCTGGCGAAAACGGTCAAAGGAGCGAAATTGCAAGAAAGGCACAAAATCGTTAATCAGTACCCGTTGCGGCCGCTCAGCCATGATAAGCTGGACCAACTCTTCAATTGCACGCGAAGCAGTAGCATCTGACATGTTAGGGCCAGGGGCCGACGCAGGGATCCAGACCATTTTAACGCGGCCCTGCTTCTGTGCCTGATCAAGATCAAAACTTACCGAAGCAGCCTGAATCATCCAGTCCTGGGGCCGGCCGGGAGATAGAAACAGCGTCTGTTCCTCCAGCACGACACCCGTCTGCAGAAACAGCATACCCAGTAGACCTCTCCCGTTGGAAGCATGTCCATAGCACATGTATGACCCACCCTGGTACATACCACCCCAGGATTTGTCGACTACATCGATGCCCGATAGGATTTTAGGGACGTAAGTCAAAGCTGCCGAAAACCTGATTAATAAATAATATCGAGAAGAACAGCTGTAATACGTTGAGGGGATTCAGCGTAGGTATCCTGTTTAATCGACAGTCTAACCTGCATCGCGAATCCGTTCGACTTGCCTACTTTCACGAGAGACGCATAAATCAGCATTTAAGAACCAAACAGTGCGTCGCTCGGTGTGATCTGGCAGGTGAAACAATCCGTTTCAGCCGCCAACTCAAATGCCAAACCAGCATCGCTTTACTTGCGCGTGCAGAGAGTTAAACTTTTTTTCTCTCAATTCGTTGCAATTTCTTTTTTTACGGACCTTTGGCGGGGTCTTTGGCAATTAGGATTGGTAGAGAAGGTTGATTTTCAGGAGCTTCGATAAGCTTTTTATTATTAACCAATCATCCCCCAGTACGCCCGCCAGCACGGGTTCGGTGCACCTGAAGGACAGCAATTGGCGCGCTACCCGGGTTCATCGCCGGCCGCTTAAAATCGCCCGTATCAAGCGATGAGATCACGTCACAAAGATCGTGCTCGCAAGGTGCAACAAGGTTGTTCTTAAAATCTGATTAAACTTCGCAAAGGAATGCTGCTTGCCAACCAAATGGCTCGTATTATACGCGGAGCTGTCAGATTTAACGCATAGATTCTTTTTTTCGAAAGTTATGGCAGATACTAGCGATTTCCGGAATGGCTTAACGCTCGTGTATAATAATGACCTCTGGTCGATTATTGAATTCCAGCACGTAAAACCGGGCAAAGGCGGTGCATTTGTGCGCACCAAACTTAAAAACGTCAAAACCGGCCGTGTTGTAGACAACACGTTTCGTGCGGGCGAGAAAGTAAAGACGGCACGTGTAGAAAGAAGACCCAATCAGTTTCTCTACGAAGACGACCTGGGCCTGCACTTTATGAATACAGAAACTTACGAGCAGTTTTCCCTCCGGGCTGAAATGGTAGATCGCCGGCCTTACATTAAAGAGGGTGGCATCGTGGATATTCTTTTTCATGCAGAAACGGATCAGCCCCTTACCACTGAGATCCCTACCAATGTCGAGTTGCAGATTGTGGAGACGGAGCCGGGTATTAAAGGAGATACTGCGCAAGGTGCAACCAAACCGGCTACCCTTGAAAGCGGCGCCACGGTATATGTACCGCTGTTTATCAATGAAGGTGATGTAATCCGGGTCAACACCGAGACAGGTTCTTACGTCGGCCGTGTAAATTCTGCGTCCTGACGCAACGTACTTTTTGTTAACACTTTTGTGTGCATATTATGGATCTATCGCAAATTAGAGAAATTCTCAAAATCGTTGCTGAAAGTGGCGTGGCTGAAGTGGAAATCGAAGAAGATGATTTCAAAATGGTCGTTCGGCTGAACACACCCAACGTGTCAATACAGTCGCAGGCCCCAGCCTACCCATTCCCGCAGCCTGTTTATGCGCCCCCACCGGCGTATGCACAACCACCGGCAGCACCTGTTGCACCCGCGCCGGCACCAGCAGCAGCAGCGCCTGCCGCACCTGCGGCGGCTACCCCTGCGCCGGCAGCTGATCCTGCCAATACCATCAAGGCCCCAATCGTTGGCACCTTCTACCGCGCTCCGTCGCCAGAAGCTGACGCTTTTGTCAAGGTAGGAGACACCGTGCAGGTGGGTGATGTACTTTGCATCATTGAGGCCATGAAACTAATGAACGAAATCGAATCGGAAGTAGCGGGTACCATCAAAGAAATCCTGATTCAGGATGCTGAACCCGTTGAATACGATCAGCCGCTATTTGTTATTGAGCCCGCGTAATTGCGTCGGATTGCTTGAACTATACAGGCAAGCGAGGGGGTATCCCCCTGCGCTACGTTGTTAGACCATACCAATTCCGTAACAGGTTCAACCTCGAACCTGCCGGAATTAGTCAGATAACTGTATGATTAAGAAGGTTCTTATTGCCAACCGGGGTGAAATTGCATTGCGCATCATCCGTACCTGCCACGAAATGGGCATCCAAACGGTTGCAGTCTACTCTACCGCAGATCGGGATGCATTGCACGTGCGCTTTGCAGATGAAGCCGTTTGCATTGGCCCACCAGCCTCTCGCGAAAGCTACCTCCGCTCAGACCGGCTGATTGCTGCCGCAGAAGTCACAGGCGCCGACGCCATCCACCCGGGCTACGGTTTTCTTTCCGAAAATGCTGAGTTTAGCGACATCTGCGCTGATCACAACATTAAATTTATTGGCCCTTCAGCCCACACCATCACCTTGATGGGTGACAAGAGCCTGGCCAAACAGACCATGCAGGCGGCCAACGTCCCGACAGTCCCTGGCTCTGCCGGCATCCTGGCGAATCCGCAGGAAGGCATGGCACTGGCTGCAGAGATGGGATATCCTGTACTGGTAAAAGCCAAAGCAGGTGGCGGCGGACGCGGCATGCGCGTCATCGAACGGGAAGAGGATTTTGCCAACCAGTTTAATGCTGCGCAATCAGAAGCAGCTGCTGCATTTGGGAATGGCGATTTGTACCTCGAGAAATTTGTCACCCAGCCGCGGCATGTTGAGATCCAGTTGCTTGGCGATGGCAAAGGCACCGTCATTCACTTTGGCGAACGCGAGTGCTCTATCCAGCGCCGGCACCAAAAGCTGGTGGAAGAATCGCCCTCTCCGATCATCACGCCAGAGCTACGGCGTCAGATGGGAGAAGCAGCAATCAAAGGGGCCGAAGCAGTCAATTACGAAGGCGCCGGCACCGTCGAATTCCTGGTTGATGCTGACCTGAACTTCTATTTCATCGAAATGAATACCCGTATTCAGGTTGAACACCCGGTTACGGAAGAAGTAACGGACTGCGACCTCATTGAATACCAGATTCGCGTTGCAATGGGTGAAACCATTCGCAAACGAGAGATCGAAATGGAAGGCCACTCGATTGAGTGCCGCATCAACGCAGAAAATCCATTCAAAAACTTCAGCCCTTCACCGGGCACCATTACCACATTCCATCCTCCGGGTGGCCACGGTATCCGATTGGATACCCATGCATATACTGGCTACAAAATCCCGCCACACTACGACTCAATGATCGGCAAACTGATCGTTCGGGCACACACGCGGGATCTTGCCATTAAAAAAATGCGTCGGGCACTGGATGAATTTGTCATTGAAGGCGTAAAAACCACCATTCCGTTTCACAAACAACTGATGGTGCACCCCGACTTCCAGTCTGGTAACTTCGACACCCATTTTCTTGAGACTTTCGAGCTCAAACCTGAAGCAGAGTAACCTAAATCGATACGTTTATGGATTTCCCAGATCAGTTGCGGTACAGCAAAGACCACGAGTGGATTCGTGTAGAAGAGGACGGTAAAACAGCCGTAGTTGGCATTTCTGCCTTCGCGCAGGGTGAACTCGGCGACATCGTATTTGTCGAACTGGAAGATGTTGATTCTGCCATCGGCAAAGACGAGCCTTTTGGTACGGTCGAGGCCGTCAAAACAGTTTCAGAACTATTTATGCCCGTTGCCGGCACCATCATCGCCCATAACGATGCACTGGAAGACAATCCGGAACTCATCAACAATTCTCCATATGAAGACGGCTGGATGGTTAAAATTAGCCTGGATGATCCAGCACAAGTCAATGAGTTGATGGCTGCTGCAGACTATGCCACAATGGTTGGTCAATAATTTAGCTATTCTTTCTTTTAGCCCTGCTGCGTATCCGGAATCGTGACCCATCGAGTCTGGTACGGGAAGTGCCCAATTTATAAGTGACATGCAGGAACGCATCATTATCCTGGATTTTGGTTCACAATTCACCCAGTTGATTGCGCGTCGCGTGCGTGAGGCCGGCGTCTACTCTGAGATTTACCCGTGTACCGAGTCCCCTGAAAAAATCAGGGCGCTCAATCCTGGCGGACTCATTTTGTCTGGCAGCCATTACTCTGTTTACGACGATGACGCCCCCGCACTCGACCCCGAATTTCTGGCATTTACGCGGCAAGATGGTTCGCCAGTGCCAGTTTTGGGCATTTGCTACGGCCTCCAGTCTATGGCCTATTGTCTCAATGGCTCCGTTGAGCAAGCCGCCCGCAGGGAGTTTGGCCGCGCAGCACTGATTGTCAACGACAACACAGACTTGCTGGCCGGCGTATCGTCGGGTGCTACAGTGTGGATGAGCCACGGCGACCACATTACCAACATGCCGGCCGGGTTCGACATCATCGCGCACACAGAAAACGCGCCTATTGCTGCGGTAAAACACAATACCAAACCACACTACGGCGTACAGTTTCACCCGGAAGTAGTGCATACCGTACCGGGCAAACAGATCATTGAAAACTTTGTCCTCAATATCTGCGGCGCATCGGGCACCTGGTCTCCCCACTCTTTCATCGATGAAAAAAAGCGTGAAATCAGGGAAACGGTTGGTGATAAACACGTAATTCTAGGCTTGTCGGGCGGGGTTGATTCTTCCGTTGCCGCAGTGTTGCTGCATGAAGCAATCGGCACCCAGCTCACCTGTATTTTTGTAAACAACGGTCTGCTCCGCAAAGGCGAGTGGGAAGAGGTACAAGAAACGTTTCGCGGTACGTTCAACATCAACCTCCGCGCTGTAGACGCGACCGACATTTTCCTGGACCGACTGGCCGATGTGGAAGACCCGGAGCGCAAGCGCGTCATTATTGGCAACACTTTTGTTGAGGTATTTGAACAGGAAACGGAAGCCATCAGCAAGGAATTGGGCATTAAGCCGGCGTTCCTTGCCCAGGGTACCCTTTACCCTGATGTAATCGAAAGCGTGTCTTTTAAAGGCCCTTCTGCTACCATCAAAACGCACCACAACGTAGGTGGACTGCCAGAGAAACTTGGGTTTGAAATTCTGGAGCCCTTCCGCGAGTTGTTCAAAGACGAAGTGCGTGAAATTGGCCGGATCCTGAATATTCCCGAGGCCATCATTGGTCGGCATCCTTTCCCCGGGCCAGGACTTGCCGTTCGGATTCTCGGACCTATCACCCGCGATGCATTGGCCGTTCTGAGCGAAGCAGACGCTATTTTCATTGAAGAACTGAAAACCCAGGGGCTTTATGATAGCGTATGGCAAGCCTTTGCCGTACTTTTACCTGTACAAACTGTTGGCGTCATGGGAGACGGCCGAACCTACGAAAATGTATGCGCCTTGCGCGCAGTCACCAGCGTAGACGGCATGACCGCTGACTGGGCAAAATTGCCCTATGATTTTCTGGCCCACGTATCAAACCGTATTGTAAACGAAATCCGGGGAATTAATAGAACGGTCTACGACATCAGTTCGAAACCCCCAGCAACCATTGAGTGGGAATGAAAAGGTTATTTTTATTGATTTCTGTTGTACTCCTTGCGTGGAGCGTACAACCAGCGTCAGCACAACTGACCCAACAGAATCTGATTCCCGTAATAGAATCAGCTGAATCGGTATTTGCCACAGCAATCCAGGCGTACGAAGACCAGGACTACGAGACTGCTGCACGCCTTTTTGGCGTAGTTGCCAATACCTTCGACATGCATAGCAAAACCACCGCATCCCTGCTGATGCGCGGTAAAGCGCTGTTCATGAACCGGGAATACGACCAGGCTGTTGAGGTATTACAAGATTTCACGGCAACCTATCGCACCAGCCGATACATCCGGGATGCCGAGCAAATTATGCAGATGGCTACGCAAGACCCGGCCTCCTTCGCACAGGATACCCAGATCTTCAAGCTCGGCATTGCACTCCCGCTCAACGGCGACGCCTCCGCCCTCACACAGCAGATGTTTAATGGCATCCGTATGGCTGTCGAAGACCACAATGCGGTGCCTTATGACAGCCTGATGGGGCCTACCAGAAAAATTCAGATGGTTTTTCGGGACACGCAGAATGACCAGGGGGTCGCACAATCTGCCATCCGCAGCCTCGCAGCAGAACAGGTGAATGCCATCATTGGGCCGCTGTTTAGCAGCGAAGCCCTTGCTGCAGCACAGATAGCGGAACAGGAAGGCATTGTGTTGCTTGCACCGCTTGCAACTGACGACGCTGTTTCTCGCAGCAAACAATACGTATTCCAGGCCAACCCAACAATTGCAACCCGCGGCCGGCTGATGGCCCGACACTCAGTACTTGGCCTGGGCATCAATGAAATTGGCATCATCGCCGACCTGAATAACAACGAAAGCCTGCGCATGGCAAAAGCCTTTGCAGATGAAGTGCAGGCATTGGAAGCAAACCTGGTGTTCAACGAAGGCATTGCCAACGCCAGAACATGGTTTCGCCTTTCAGAAGGCATCAGCAAAGACACCTTATTGAAAGCAGATGCCATTTACCTGCCCATTAACGGTGGCAATGCCTCAACCCTTATTGGGGGTGCCTTAACAAGCCTGGACCGGATGGGTTTTGGCTCTCGCTTGCGCCTGCTTGGCAATGTGGAATGGCATAACATTTCCCAGGTCTCCCTCGCCGGCAACTACAGCACCACCTATTCAAACGATTTTTACCCCAACCCAACAGACTCGCTCACAACAGAATTCCAGATTCGTTATCGCACACAAACCGGCGCCGATCCCACCCGCCTATCGTATAGCGGTTACGACGTAACGGATTTCCTGGCCCAACAGATGCAGCGAGCACTGTATGAAAACCGCCCCCTGGACTTCGTGATGCGTCAGGCCCCCATGTACGAGGGCTATGCCAACAGGCTGGATTTCTCGAAAGGCAACGTCAATGAAGCCATGTTTTACCATCGCTATGGCGGCGGTACGGTAGAGTTGATTCGTTAACCAGGCGGAACCGTTTGGCCGCTACAGATTACACGTTACGCGCTTTTGAACAAAAGCGACGGTGACGATACCCCCTTTGTTTAATGCGGGGCTAATCCGCCCACCACCTTAACACCTACAACCAGCTGGCTCGACGAAAGACCAGGCGTATTTGCCCGCGGGTATATACTATTTGGGATTGCAGGACGTTATTACCTGGAATCATCTTTCAGTGGCTTCTATCATATGTTCAAATCCAGACTTTTTCTCGCTTTGTGCTGCACGGTAATGCTTGTTGCCGGCTGTGGCAGTGCAAACCGTATTTCGTATGACACCCCACAAGAAGCCTTCGGCAAAGGTAAAGTGCTGTACGAAGAAGGAAAGTATACAGCAGCAATTACGTATTTCCAGGGTGTTTTCAGCTTCGGCCGTACACACCAATGGGCCGCTGACGCGCAGTTGTACCTTGCACGGGCTTACCGCGACAACAAGGAATATTTGCTGGCTTCAAACGAATATGAACGGTTTACAAAAATCTACCGCGCTGATCCCCGGCTTGCACGCGTAAATTTTGAGCGGGCTGAAACGTTTGCCCAAATGTCTCCCGCGCCAGCACTGGATCAATCAGATACAAAGCGTGCCATTCAGGAATTCCAACTCTTTATTGACCGTTTCCCAAATGATGACCTCATCGGTGAAGCGCAAGAGCAAGTTGTTGCCCTGCGTACAAAGCTCGCTGAGAAACAATTCCTTACGGCCCAGCTCTACGAACGTCGCGAATTGTTCGAAGCTGCAGCCCTGTCTTTTGAATCTGTATTCGACCTCTACCCGGATACGCCGTGGGCGCAGCCGGCGCTCGTTGGTGCAATTAAAATGTATATCGCCTTTAGCGATCAGAGTATTGCCCTGCGTCAGCCAGAACGCCTCCGTTCAGCCATTAAAAACTACGACCGCCTGATTCAGATCTTCGAACCCAGTGAACATCACAAAGAAGCTGAAAGCTATTACGAGCAGGCTCAGGCCAAACTCAAAGCGCTACAAGACGCGGATGCTGCAAAAGATGCAGCCATGAAAACAGCCTCTACCGAAGCAGCTGAATCGACGGAGAACTAACACTGCATGAAGATCGGGATCTATGGAGGATCTTTTAATCCTCCACATATTGCCCATCTGGTTGTCGCAGAATCCGTAAGAGACCAGTTTGGACTGGATAAAGTTCTCTGGATCCCCGGATATATCCCTCCGCACAAAACACATTTGCGACTGGTTGATGCAGCACATCGACTAGCCATGGTGGAGTTGGCGACGGCAAGCAATCCGTTTTTTGATGTATCAGACATCGAAATTGCGCGTAAAGGCACCTCATTTACCATCGACACGGTAACCGATCTCAAGAACAATGAGCCCGAAAACACCTATACGCTCGTAATCGGTGAAGACAGCCTGCTGGACTTTATGACCTGGCATCGACCGGCAGATATTGTTGATGCAGTAGAACTGCTCGTTTACAGCCGCCCGGGCCGGGCTGATGAAACAGCAGAAGCGCTGGCGTTATTTCCGAATCGTATACATTTTGCAGAAGCCCCGCTACTCGATGTGTCTAGTGCTTCGCTAAGGGCGCGCATCAAATCAAACCAATCTATCCGGCATCTTGTACCCGATCCAGTCTTTGCCTATATAAAGCAACACGGACTGTATCAGGACTAACCGCCTGCACCTCTGCTTTGTAATCCTTAATCTTTAACTCCATGGCTAGCTCATACATGGACCGCCTCAGATTGAAGGCGGCGCAGGTTGTATTTCCGAGGCTTGGCTCCAATATGCCGCCCCCTGTGCGCGTAGCGGAAGACATCGACCGATTCCGGCCCCTGCAAAACAAATATCAATTTGGCGGCATTGTGCTGTTTAACGGCGACACCCGGCACACGCCGGCATTGCTCGCTGACCTTCAACAACATGCAGCCCGTCCGATCCTGGTTGCCTCCGATATTGAGCGCGGCACAGGACAACAAATTGCCGGTGCGACGCTTTTCCCGCATGCCCGCGCTTGCGCAATTGCCGGCACAGAAGCGGTTCAAACGTTTGCGCGCATCACGGCCACAGAAGCACTGGCCTGTGGCCTCCACATCACGTTTGGCCCCGTCGCAGATGTCAACTCCAATCCGTTGAACCCAATCATCGGAATCAGAGCCTTTGGCCATGATCCGGTGGAAGTGCAGCAACACGTTACAACATATGTGAAAGCATGCCAGGAGGTGGGCCTGCTTGCTACGGCCAAACATTTCCCCGGCCATGGCGATACAGCGACCGATTCCCATGCCATGCTCCCAGTTGTGAACCGGGACGCGCAAGCCCTCGGTCAGGTTGAATTCCCCCCTTTTATTGAGGCGATCAAGATGGGCACCGACCTCGTCATGACTGCCCATGTTGCGTTCCCCAGCCTACACGACACCACCACCCCCGCAACCCTGTCAGCACCCATATTGCAAGGTGTCCTCCGGCAAAAACTCGGATTCACAGGGGCTGTTATTTCAGACAGCCTGATTATGAAAGCCATTCAGCCGGCAGACGGCGACATGGCCCGCTATGCTGCCAACCTGCTCAATGCCGGCCTCGACATCCTCCTGGACCCCTTACATCCGGTCACCATGGTAGAAGGCCTTGTCGAAGCTATAACAACTGGTATCCTAAACGAATCACGGATGGATGCAGCAATTGCGCAAATTGACAAACTGCGCAGACGCATTACGAAAAAATTTGGCAGCGGGTTTTTCACGGATCCCAATGAGGTTTTCCCCATAGATCTTGTAGGATGCAAAGGACACCAGAAGCAGGCCCATGGCATTGCAGCACGTGCCATTTCAGCGGATGCGCCTGCAACCAATGTGGAAGGGAAGAAAATGGCCGTATTTGTCACCCCATACCGCACAAGGCTCGACCCCACGGAAGCGCCACTGGGTGAAGCTCTCAGACAGCGGGCAGCCAACCACCCTGCGCTCTCCCTGACCTACCATGAGGTAGATGCAGATACGGAGGAGGCAACGTTTGACACGCTCATCAAGGCCCTCCAGAACTGCAATGAAGCCTTTATCTTTGTTGTCTCCAAGCCGGCTGCATGGCACGCCTACGGCTTGCCGGATAACCTGTCAGCCTTTGTTACCACCGTTACCCGGACACTCCCGACAACCCTCGTCTCGCTTGGCGATCACCACATCCTGGCAGCTTACCCTGAGGCAATGCGCACCTTTTGCGCCTACAGCGATGTGCCGGCGTCTCAGGAAGCCGCTGCCAGCGCAGTGTTGCGTTAACCATCAAACGGGAATTCGCCTATGCCAGAGAGAAAGGCATGGTATGCTGCAATTTTCGGATAGCTGGCGCTCACGCGGTATCGGTTGTAGAAGACAATAAAACACAGCTCTTGCTCCACCAGCCGGGTGAAACTTGTATTGAAGCCGGCAACCTGTCCCCCGTGTCCTACTTGCAGCACGCTACGATACGGACGAAGCTGCCAGCCCAATCCGTATTCGGTATCTTTTCCATTGGGCAACACGGTGCTGGTCCACATGGCCGCTTTAGAAGCCGCAGTCAACAATTCATCGCCATACAGCGCATTGTCCCATTTGATCAGGTCGTGCACTGAAGACAGCAAGCCGCCGGCACCTAAAGTTGACGAAGATTCTGTAGGATTTCTGTTAATGAGTTGGTCAACGCGGTTCACCCAGTATCCTGAAGCCCGGTGGGGGATGATGGCCTCAGGGTCTGCCATACGGGTCTGGGTCATGCCCAGCGGCTCAAATATTCTTTTTTGAAGTACGTATCGCAAGGGCTGCCCATCCAGCCGTTCAACAATCATACTGAGGATGTAATAGCCCGTATTGCTGTAGTAATACCCTTGTCCCGGGGCAAAATCCATGGGCCGGCTATGGGCAATGCGAATGACTTCTTCTGGCAAAAGCCGAAACCGGTAGACATCATAAGAGCGAATGGTCTCATAGTCTGGTATGCCCGATGTATGGGACAACAAATGCCGAACGGTTACCCCCAGCCACTCACCCGGCAGGTCGGGCAAGTGTTTGTGGATGGGATCATCCAGCTCAAGCTTCCCTTCCTCCGCTTGCAAAAGGGCAGCCACAGCTACAAATTGTTTGCTGATGGACCCAATTTCGAACACACTGCTGTCACTTACCGGCACCGACAATTCAACATTGGCAAGTCCATACGTTTCGAGATGCAATATTTTACCTCGCGAGGCCACGGCAATGACCGCACCCGGAATCTTAAACTCCGCCATATGGCCGCGCACGCGTCGATCAAGCGTAGCCAGTGCTTCTGCGGAAGGCTCCACAACAGCCTGCCCATTAACCTGCCCGATACCAGCCAGCAGTACAAAAATCAGAAGCATTAATTGCTTACATGCTACAGATGAAGCACAATAATCCAGGGCGTTTGTTTTCATGGTTTTGCAGCGCTATACCTGATGGGACAAAGATCGTCTGCATCATATTACAGGTAATAAACCATAATTGTTATGACAAGCCGGCCATGTATTGCACCCACCATACCGCCAGTTACCCCTACCAAGCAAGCAAAACAAAAATCCCTCTTCCCCCAAACTCTTCACTCCTTTCTCCTCACTCCCAACCCCAAAACCTCAATCAATTTCCAGTTGAATTTAACTTTCTTAGCTGTCTCGCGTTGAATACCTGCTTTTACTGGGGTAGCTCCCAGTCGTTACTCCTTAAATCCTTGGACTTATGGGATTTTTAGACAGCATCTTCCGGGAAAATGATTTCCCACCGCTTGTAAGCGAAGCATCAGACGAAATCCATGAAATGGTGCGGCGGGGACGGTATATGTTTGAGGCCGCTACGGGGCATCTTCTCGAAAACGAAGTCCTCGAAGAAGACCTCAGCAAAATGGACGAGCTCATCAACAATGGTGAGCAGCATATCCGGCGCGTGGTATTTGAACACCTGAGCTTCCATCCCGAACAAGATCTGATTTTCTGTCTGAAGCTTGTCAGTATTGTCAACGAAGCAGAACGAATTGGTGATTTGGCCAAATCAATTGCAAAAGTAGCCAATATGGCGAATCAACCGCGCATGGGAGCCCTCGTCAGGCCATTGCGGGATTTCAGGGACATCATCCTAGAAATGTTTTTACAACTTGAAGAAGGCTTTTTCAGAGGCAACGAAGACGAGGCGCAGCAGATTATGCAAAAGCATCAGACCCTCAAAGGCGATGTTGCGGCATACATTATCAACCTTGCCAGCGAGGAGAACCTGAGCGGCAACCAGGGCGTCGTTTACGCGTTGAGCGCACGTATGCTAAACCGGGTAAGTGCACACATCGCCAATATAGCCTCGACCGTAGTTTCGCCGATTGACCAGATCCGGCGGACAGCAGCCTGGCCAGAAGACGAATAGGCCGTACAAACGGCTACCGTTTTAGCAAGTCACTATACAAAACACCAGTTTCTATCCTTTAACTATGGCAGTAGCATCCAACATGCCGGCACTCGGCAACCAAGCAACCACGTTTGACCTCCCCATTGCCAATCCCTGGATCGATGACCAACAGGGCGAAACGCGTAGCATGGCCGCGTACGATGCAGCCGACGTACTGGTCGTGGTCTTCACGTGCAACCATTGCCCTTATGCAATTCATGTAGAAGCTGAATTGATTCAAATCGCAAAAGCATACGCAGCACGGGGGGTACAATTTGTAGCCATTAGCTCCAACGACCCTGCGCAATACCCAACCGACAGCTTCGATCATATGGCTGTCCGGGCCAAAGAACACGCTTACCCGTTTCCCTACTTATGGGATAAGACCCAGGAGATCGCACATGCCTATGGCGCTGCCTGTACACCAGATTTCTTTGTCTACGACGCCAACCGCACCCTTGCCTACCGTGGTCGCATGGATGAAACGCGTCCTGGCCTCGGTGATGCACATGGCAGTGAATTGAAGGCCGCGCTCGATCTAATCCTCGAAACAGGCAAAGGGCCGGCACAACAGCACCCTTCCATGGGATGCAGCATCAAATGGTATCCGGGCAACGCGCCGGCCTGATCGCGCACAAAGTGAAGCATCGATCCCCACTGTTTGCTATAATGGGGCATCAACAAACCCACCTTCCTGCGCATGGACTGGATTGTACTGCTTCCTCCGATTGTAGCCATTGGCCTCGCCCTCTGGACCCGCGAAGTCTACCTTTCCCTTTTTATTGGCCTTTGGCTGGGCACAACGATTCTTGTTGGCGGCAACCCCATACTGGGACTGCGCGAGCTTGGTGACCAGTTGGTTACCGTTTTTTCCGATGCCGGCAATACGCGGATTGTCTTTTTCTGTCTGCTTGTTGGTAGCCTCATCGCCCTGGTTCAAGCTTCTGGGGGCGTACTCGGGTTTGTAAACTGGGCGCAAAAACGGGGCCTTGGCACCACCCGCAGAGGCGCAGAGCTGCTTGCCTGGGTTGTCGGGATGGTCATTTTTGTCGAATCCAGTATCACCTCCCTCACCGTCGGCGCCGTTAGCCGGTCCTTTTTTGACAAGCTGCAAATTCCGCGAGAAAAGCTGGCCTACTACTGCGACGCAACCAGCGCACCAGTCTGCATGATGTTACCCCTCAATGGCTGGGGCGCGTACATCCTCGGACTCCTGGCGGCGCAAGGCGTGATGGATAGCGAAGCGGTTGGCCTGCTGATCAATGCGCTTGCGTTCAACTTCTTTGCAATCTTTGCCATCATCATGGCGTTTGTGCTGGCCTTTACCGGCTGGAGCTTCGGTCCGATGGCCCGCGCCGAAAACCGCGCGGCAGAAACAGGCCAATTGATCAGAGAAGGTTCAGTCCCCATGATTTCGGAAGACGTCTCGGAAATCCAGCCTGTTTCCAACTCGAGCCATCAAACGATCGACCTGCTGCTGCCTATTTTCACCATGATCGGGATGATATTCGTCAGCCTGTACATCACAGGAGACGGTAACTTGATGAAAGGCAGTGGTTCAACCTCGGTACTCTGGGCAGTAGCTACCGGCATTGCTGTTGCCATGGCGATGTATGCCATCCCGCGCAAAGGTAAAATGCTGATCTCGCCAGTTAAGTCTACCGGTCTTATTCTAAAGGGTGCATCCGGGCTGTTACCGGTGACGATCCTGATTGTGTTTGCCTTTGCGCTCGGCCAGGTTTCTCGCGCGCTTGAAATGGGCCCTTACCTTGTTGATTTAATTGGTGATGGCGCACCGGCGTGGTGGATCCCGTCGCTGATCTTTGTCATCGGCTGCCTCGTCTCCTTTTTTCTCGGCTCGTCATGGACCACGTTTGCGGTCCTGATTCCCATCGCCCTCCCCCTGGCGGAAGGCCTTGGCTTGAGTCCAGCCCTGATGCTTGGTGCCGTGCTTTCTGGTGGCGTCTTTGGTGACCACGCTTCACCGCTATCTGATACGTCGATCATTTCGTCGATGTCTGCTGCCTGCGATCATGTGGACCACGTAAATACGCAGTTGCCGTATACGCTCGGACTGGCTGGAGTCACTATTGTAGCCTTCATTATTGCCGGCTTGATCTTTTAGCCGAATCTCCCGGCCCCTGCAGGCGTAAAGCCTTTACGTATCTACCGGTTTCTCCATTGTAGTTGGTTGAGAGATGTGGTATGGTATAAATTACTGTCCACTACAATCACCAGCGACATGTTCAACTCTCAAGCATTTCAGTCGTGGTTCACCGTCCTGTTTGGCGGACTGGTGTTTGGGATGCTTTTTGTGCTGGTCGGGATTATGTCTGAATTGGTTCTGGACGGCGAATTTCACATGACACGTATGGCTGTCTCGCTTGGGCTACTGGCATTTGTTGGATATGTGGGCGTCGCCAGCGCCATCCGTATACACAAACAGCAGTAATATGGGGCTGCGATGCGGTTAGGTATGCGCTAAGTCAACGCCTCGATTCACCAGGACACTGCGTTTCAGCCAGATCCTTCGCAAGCTCAGGATGACAAAACGGAACAATTCAACACACCCCTATACAAAACTCCTCACTCCTCACTCCTCACTCCTCACTCCTCACTCCTCACTCCTCACTCCTCACTCAAAACCATACGCAAACACGTAGCAGTGCGTCCCGGCCTCATTGATAATTTCCATGCTGCCGCTGAGGCCGGCCAGTTCATCAGTACCTGAATCCGGCACTACTTCGAGAATCAGCCGGCTGTCTGTGCCGGCCATCACGCCAAAGTGTTGCAATACGAAGGTGCCCGTCTTCCCCATCAAACTACCCTCAACCTGTTCAATCGCCACGTAGCCCGCAGAGCCTTTTACATCCGTCATCGCTGTCAACATCTCTCCCTGGCTGGTGCCTTCGAGGTCGCCGGCAAAGGTTTTATCCAGGGACATACGTCCAAGCTGTGCGCCGGCTTTGCTGGCGGCGTAGGCGTCGATGGGTTTCATGGTCACGTCGAAGGTGCCTGTAGCTTTCATGGTCTTTCCTGCTGGATCCGCTCAATATTGTGTATACCGCAAGCTCATTTTTAACTATGACAACGTTGTGTCATCCTTGTAAAGTATGCAAAATAAAAAAGGCGGGACCACGCACGTCCCGCCTTTTTGTCATTTATCCGTCCTCCGAATAAAAATCATACACTTGCCGTTTCTGGTACGCGGTACACCTGGTCGATGTAGTCGATTACCATACGTTCTGCGCTAAAGGCAGCCGGCAGTGTTTTCATTGCATCGCGCATTGCTGCGATCCAGCCCAGGGGCAGTCCCGCTTCGTTGCGGTCGTAGAACAGGGGAATTACCTGCTCATGCAACGCATCATGCAAGAATTTCACGTCTTCAGCATCTTGAATTTCAGGGTCTTTGGTATCAGCAGACGACTCGTGACCAATCGCCCAGCCATTCTTCTCATTATACCCTTCTGGCCACCAGCCATCGAGGATAGACAGGTTCAGGCCGCCATGCACTGGCACTTTCTGGCCGCTTGTTCCACTGGCCTCATACGGCCGGCGTGGGTTGTTCAGCCAAACATCGGTACCAGAAACCAGCATCCTGCCAATTTCCATGCTGTAGTTTTCGAGAATGATCAGCTTGCCAGCAAATGCAGGGTCGCGGCTCACCTCAAACAACTGCTGGATCAGGCGCTTGCCTTCGCCATTGGCCGGGTGTGCTTTACCGGCAAACAGAATCTGCACCGGGCGATCTGAATCTGAGAACAACGCACGCGCCTTTTCCAGGTCTTCAAAAAGCAGTGAAGCCCTTTTGTACGGCGCAAAACGGCGCGCAAAACCGATGGTCAAGGCTTCTGGATCGAGCTTATCCTCAAATTTCAGTGTTTGCGAGCCAATTTTCTCTTTCACAAAAGAAATCAGGCGGTGCCGCAAGCTGTTGCGATACGCCCAAAGATCTTCGTCAGATACAGCATCGAGCTGCTCCCAGAATGCCACGTTGCTGCGATGCTCGTTCCAGCCTACCAGGTTTTGGTCGAGGAAGAGCTGGGCAGACGGCGCCGTCCATGTAGGCACATGCACACCGTTGGTAATCTGCCCGATAGGCACTTCGCTCACAGTACGGTCTGCATAATGGTGTCGCCACTGCCGGCGCGCCACTTCTCCATGCAATGACGAAACGCCATTAGATGTACGGGAGAAGTTCAAGGCAAGCACGGTCATTGTAAACGATTCTTCCGGATCGTTCGGATTTACACGGCCATATGCCAGCAAATCATGCTCAGAAAAGCCCATTTGCTCCCGAAATGCTGCCATTTGCTCGAGGAAAATGTCTGGCGCAAAACGATCGTGACCAGCCATTACCGGCGTGTGCGTGGTAAATACACACTGGTCGCGTACGCCGGCTTCTGCTTCTTTGAGGCTGTAATCAGACAACACATTGCCCGACTCAAGCGACTCACGCAGGAGTTCAAGCGCCAGAAAGGCACAGTGCCCTTCGTTCATGTGATATACATCGGTGTCAATACCCATTGCCCGCAGTAAACGGATGCCGCCAATACCGAGGATAATTTCCTGCTGGATGCGCACGGCGCGACCGTTCTGGTAGAGCCGGCAGGTTAAAGAGCGGAACTCAGACGGGTTCGCATCAAAATCCGAATCGAGGAGATACACGTGGTTGCGGCCCAGATTGATGCGCCATGCCTGAAGCTGCAAAGGCGCTTTCGCAAGGTGTACCGTCACGCGAAGCGGATTGCCGTCTTCGTCGCGGACAAGAGAAATAGGATGTTTTTCAGGATCCAGCCGGGTATATTTTTCCTGCTGCATGCCTGCTGCATCAAAGTACTGCTGGAAGTAGCCATCGCGCAGAAAGAGGCCAATCGCCGTAAACGGGAGTCCGAGATCTGAAGCAGCTTTCGTGTGGTCGCCTGCGAGGATACCGAGTCCGCCTGCGTACAGTGGCAGGCTTTCGTGGAAGCCATACTCCATGCAGAAATACGTCACGGCCGGCGCATCTGCATATGAAGTTTTGGTATTCATATAAGACGTGAAGTCTTCATAAACCTTTTCGACTTCTGCCTGGAAAGCTGCATCTTTCAGTACAGTTGCATCAGCAGCCTGCAGTGCTGCAACCGGATTCTGGTCTGTCGATTTGAATACTTCAGGATTCAACTGGCTAAACAAGGCCTGTGCAGCGGGATTCCAGCTCCACCACAGGTTGCCGGCGAGTTCATTCAGCTTGTCTTTTATACTCATTTATTTTCTGCTTTAAACATGAACATGGGTACGCGAATACCTCTTGGGTATTCCCTTGGGGCAAATGCGGGCCGAACAAACGGATCACCGGATTCGCATGTAGTATTTTTCAGGGGGTTGGACCTTTTAAGTCCATGCAATATGTAAACCTGGTATCAATTTCACATACGCTGCAGACATGGGGTTTGCCGCATGTCAGAACGGGCTACGGAATTTATCGGTTATTTTTGCAAACCATTAATAACACGTATATGAAATAATTATGGGGGATACCAAAACACGGTGGACGCGCGCGTCACTGATTACTAAAAGTACACGCGAGTTAGAGGCGGTAAACATAGGAGATGCGCGCCGAAATGTCGAATGGATCTTGTGCGAATTGCTTAAATGCAATCGTGCATCGCTCTATGCCCATCCTGAAGCGGAAATACCGCCAGCCATCTTGCCTGTATTTGAGGCCATGCTGGACCGTCGGCAAAAGCGTGAACCGTTGCAATACATTCTCGGCTATACAATCTTTTGCGGACTCAGAATCGACGTGACACCGGACGTCCTCATCCCCCGCCCTGAAACTGAATCCCTCGTTGTGCGCGCTACGGAAATACTCTCGCCTATTCAGAAGGCCGGCGTACTCGATATTGGTGCTGGCAGCGGCTGCATTCCCCTTGCCATCAAACACGCAGCGCCAGATGCCCGGGTATCAAGCTGTGATGTAAGCCACAACGCCCTCGCCATTGCAAAGAAAAATGCTACGGCACTGGATTTGGACGTGCATTTCTTCCACAACGACATCCTCACCAAAAAAATTCAGTTGCCAGAAGAAGAGAAATTCCATCTGATCATATCCAACCCCCCTTACATTCCAGAAACGGAATACCTGGCACTCGACACAGAAGTAAAGGACCATGAGCCCGGCCTGGCGCTGACTACGGGAGATGACCCCCTACGTTTTTACCGGGCCATTGCCCAGGCAGCCACACAAAGGCTGCATCAAGGCGGTCATCTGCTGGTTGAAACGCATTGTGACTATGCAAATGCTACGGCTGACTGCTTTAAAGATGCCGGCTTCATCAACGCGCAGGTATTGCAAGACCTGACTGGTCGCGACCGTTTTGTGCGGGCGTACTGGCCGTAGCAATACTGTTCACAAATAATTGGTCCTGACACACCACCAACGTCAACCTTCTTAGCTCAAATGAAAATAGCCCTCGTTCAATACCAGCCCACTGCAGACCTGAATGCTTCAATCAAACGCGGACTGGAAGCGCTCGAAACAGCTGCGCAAGCAGGCGCCAGGCTTGTTGCTTTCCCGGAATTGGCCTTCACCCCCTTTTACCCCCAACACTGCGCAACACCGCTTTCGAAAGACCTGGCAGAGCCTATCCCGGGTCCTACTACCGCCATTTTTCAGGAAGCAGCCAAACGCCTTGGCGTAGTTGTCGTCCTGAATCTGTACGAGCGTGATGGTGACGACGCCTATGACACCTCACCCGTTATTGATGCAGATGGTACGCTGCTCGGTAAAACGCGCATGATGCATATCACTGATTACGAAGCATTCTATGAGCAAGGGTACTATACACCCGGAGATACGGGGATGCCGGTTTATGATACAGCTGTCGGCAAAATTGGTGTGGCCATTTGTTACGACAGGCACTATCCGGAATACCTGCGAGCCCTGGCGCTTGCCGGCGCCGAACTGGTGATTGTCCCGCAGGCCGGCGCACTGGATGAATGGCCAGGCGGACTCTACGAGGCTGAATTAAAAGTGGCTTCTTTCCAGAATGGGTATTTCATGGCCCTTGCCAACCGTGTCGGCAAAGAAGCCGTACTCACATTTGCAGGGGAATCGTTCGTTACAGATCCGTTTGGACAGGTTGTTGCGCAAGCGCCAAAAGCAGAAGAGGCCATTCTGTATGCAGATCTCGACCTTGCGCGGTGTAATGAATCGCCGGCTAAAAAGCTGTTTTTCCAGCACCGCCGGGCAGACCAGTATGGGTCGCTGGTCAAAACACCTGCCCCGGTGCGTTAATCACGTAAGATGATCAGGGGTTGCGCTTGCGGTAATCCTGAAAAGATTCGGTTTGAAAAGCGCCTGTATTGATGTAGTGGAGGACGTGCATAAAGTCCGGCGCTTCGATAAACCCGGGCACACGCGTGATGTAGTCGCCGGTTGAAGACAGAAATACAATGGTTGGGGTCCCTTCTGCACCCAGGCCGGCGGCTAATTCGGATGCGCTGAGTTCGTAGCCCTTGAAATGGATGACTTTATCAGCATCATCGATGTCCAACCGTACCGTTTCAAAATTTTTATTGAGGTATGCGCGCACATCATCCTTGGCGTACACTTCTTTTTGAAGCCGCTGACACCATGGACACCACGGCGCATAGACATCAACCATCAAAGCTCGTCCACTAACCTCTGCGGCCTCCAATGCCTCGCCAAAATCCTGCCACTCAAGTGGCTGCGTGTTTGGGGGTATCGGAGAATTACCATCATCGGTTTGGGCTTTGAGGGCGGGGGGCGAAATCAACAACCCGATGATTAAAAAGGAAAAAATGTGCTTCACTGTTCTGGTACAGGGATTAGGTTTTTGTAATTTCGCCGGAGTACCTGTGATGCATTTTCCCAGTTAAAAGTTTCGAATACTGCAGGGGATGCAGCAGCCCATTTTGCTCGATCAGCCGGCGCATCTACCATCTCCTGCAATACCGCACCAATTTGCGCAGGGTCCGAAGCATCTACAACGCGGCCTACACCGTAGTCTTCTATAACACCGCCCACTTCAGGCAAGTCGCTTCCCAGCACAGGCACGCCGGCCATCAGGTATTCAAACAATTTGTTCGGTAGCGCATATCGATGGTTCAGACACGTGTCTTCCAGCAAGGTGACCCCAATATCTGCCGAGCAAGTGAATGCGTGCAGTTCGTCGGGTAATACAGCGGCCTTGAACTTGACCCGATCCTGAAGTCCATATTGTGCAACCGCTACCTCAAGGGGTTGCCGCAGGGGTCCATCTCCCAAAAACACAAGCGTTGCCCCTGCCACGTGTTGCATGGCCTGAAGCAGCAGCAAACACCCGCGTGACTTCTGCATTTTCCCCTGATGCAAAATGACAGTTTGCGATACCGCAATGTCCAGCGTTTCTCGAAGCTGTTCAGAAGGCACTGCTTTTTTGAAGGCCGGTACATTGTACAGCACGTCCGGCAATGCGATGTTGTAGGAGGCAGCGATGTGAGAAGCGATGCTCTGGCTCACGGTAAAGACGCTATCAGCGCGGCGTATATGGCGCGATTCGAGCATTTCCCAGAAAAACCGCGCCCAGGGCCGGCCAACTGTTGACGCCACGTACGGATAACGCTCACGGGCATCGTAGACCAGTTTGCCGCCTGTTTTTTTTACGCGTCCGGAAAGTGCCGGCAACACATAGAGATCACTTGCATGGTACGCACGCGCTTTCACGCCGGCGACGTACGCAGAAAAAAGCTGATGTGTCTGCCAGAAAAACTTTGGCCCGCCCCCCGAAGGCCGTTCCAGTAACTGCAGACGGATCCTTTCGTAGAGCATCTCCGAAGCAGGTGCAGCAGCAAGTCCAACAACGTGAACATCGTATCCGGCTGCTGTGAGTACCTCCAGTTGTTTGAGCGCCCGCGAATTGTATCGTGGATCTCCGGTAATTGCAAAAAGAATATCTGGATCAGATAATGGCACGAAGAGCGGTTTAGTTTGATGGATAAAGGGGGAGTTAATTGTCGAGTGCCGATTTTCGAATGACGATTTTCGGGAGCAGGCTGCTATCATTCATTCAACATCATTCACTCGGCATTCGACAATCGGCACTCAAAAAAACCGGCATTTTGCAGGATTTCCAGTGAACATGCGCATGGTATGGCCTTGAAAGATGCACAGTTGTCCGCCGTTCCCTATTTTCAGGTATGGCCGGCAAAAACGCGTTCGATAGCAAGCTAGTTAAAAAAGCGCAACAAGGCGATGCTGAAGCTCGTGAGCATCTAATGAAAGCGCTCGACCCGCTGCTACGCGCCTTTTTCATCAAGCGCATAGGCTTTAAGTCGGAAGTAGACGATCTGGTCCAGAATACCCTCATGCGCGTACACAAAGGACTTGAAGACCTGAAAGATCAGTCAAGTCTCAAAGCATTTGCCATGAAAGCCGCCCTGTTCGAGTTGCAAGACCTCTATCGCGGCAGATACAGCGCAAAAGAAACGCTTTACGACCCGGACCACGCACCGAAACCGGATGCTGACGAGATGACCACACCAACCCAGATGGATCTCGAAAAAGCCCTCTCCGCCCTCTCCCCCCGCGCACGCCGCATTATTGAATTGCGTGAATATGGATACCGCTACGAGGAAATAGCCAATATTGTAGGTTCAACAGAAGCAGCCATCAAAATGCAGGTCAAGCGCGCGTTTGAGAAAATGCGGGAATTGCTGATTAGTCTACTGGTCATCACCGTCATCGCTTCACTCCGCGGATCGATGTTGCGATAGACAACGAGATGAACTAAGGCTGCAGCCGGCGTTCCAGCAGGGTTTTTATTGAGGGAGTGGGTGCAAGTTTAAGGGCCTCTTCTCGATAGCGCGCCGCCTCCTGCACATTTCCTATCCGCCGGTGCAAATCTGCCATCACAGCAACCCATAAATACGAGCCAGTGAGCCATGTTGGAGGCTCAAATGTTTTTAACACAGCAAGCCCGGCATCGGCGCCTTTCCATTCCGCCATGGCTACAGCAAGGTTGAGGCGGTGAATGGCTGAAGGTGCCATTTGCTCGAGCAATTCATAACATCCTACAATTTTATCCCACTGTGTGGCCTCAAAAGATGGCGCCATGCAATGCGCAGCTGCAACGCCGGCTTCAGCATGGTAACGAGAGTAATGTCCGCCGGCAGCCGACTTGGCCAGCCAGGAGAGTCCACGTCCTATACGCGCCTTGTCCCACCTGGAGCGGTCTTGTTCTTCCAACAAGAGCAATCCTCCCATTGCATCCTGCCGCGCTGTCATGCGCGCAGCGTGCAACTCCATCAGGGCAAGCAAAGCGTACGTTTCGGGCACTTGCCCCACAGGATGCTCCACCAACAAACTCGCCAGTCGCAGGGCTTCGTTGCAAAGCTCTTCCCGAATGGCAAAGGCCGCGTGTCCTGACAGGTAACCTTCGGTAAAAAGGAGGTACAGAATGCGATGTACAGCCGGCAAACGCGCGGTGTAGGTACCTTTCGTGAGGCCATCTGTTTGTGGTGGGTTTTCGCGCAACCGATTGCGGGCACGTGTCAGCCGTTTATACACGTTGGCTTCGCTGGTAAACAACCGAAGGGCTATTTCGCGCGCACTGAAACCACAGAGAATCTTTAGTGCAAATACAAGCTGGGAAGGCTCAGGGATGTGCGGGTCACAACATACAAACAGCATCCGCAAGAGGTCGGTCTCTTCAGCTGTAGCTGTACCCTCCTCATCTGTACGCCCTGGCTGCAACGCTGTGGTCTGCTGTAGAAGCAAGCGACGCCGGCCAGCAGCCTGCCGCAAGGCCCCAATGATCTCATTATGGGCTACGCGGTACAACCAGGCGTCCGGGTTGGGCGGCACACCCGCCACAACCCAGGACTCCAGCGCTTTTTGCAATGCCGTCTGAACAGCATCTTCAATGTCTTCGATATATGCTGCACCAATCCGGCGCGACAGCTGGGCAACCAGCCGGCTGTATGCGCGCCGGAAAAAGTGCGGCGCCAACTCAGTCATGATCAGGGATGACTATTTCCCGGACTTCCACGCTCGATCCAGCATGCACGCCAGGGCTTTCGTGTGCAACCTGTACAGCCTTCTCCATCGTCTCCGCTTTGATAATCATGTAGCCCCCAATAACTTCCTTGGATTCGACAAACGGGCCATCTGTCGCGCCCTCTTCACGCACAACCCGGCCGTCACCGAGCATGCCTCCCAGGTCAACAATATTGTCCTGAAATTTCTCTTTCCAGTTATGAAATTTGGAGTAGATCGCTTCCATCTGCGCTGGAGACAAACCGGGACTGCCGCCGGGGGCGCTGCGCTGAATACAAAGATAGGTTTTGGACATAATGCTCCTCTATATTTTTTTAACATGCCTGCCGATCAATGCAATCGACACCCCTTAACGTCTGGCAGTTGTTTTTTTGGACACTGTATCCAATTTTTTTTCTTAAAAGGACTTCAAAAAGATTAGCCGGCAGTCCAATGTTGCATAATAATACCCGCTGCAATGGCTGCATTGAGCGATTCTGTGCCAGCTCCAGATTGATTGCCAACAATCGTCACCCGGTCATCCAGCAGGGCCTGGACGGGGGCTGAAATGCCATTTGCTTCGCCACCAATCACCAGCACAGTTTTGTCTGCAGGTTGCCATTTCGGCAGCACTGTACCTTCCAGATCAGCGCCAACCAACTGGAATCCGGCGGCCTTCAATGCCGCTAACGCCTCAACAAATGCTGGCTCGCGTACTAGTGCAGTATCCCAAATACCACCCATCGTAGCCCGTACCACTTTGGGGCTAAAAAAATCTGCTGTATCAGCATTGCCCAAAACCGCATCAATACCAAACCAGGCGGCTGTACGGATGATTGTGCCTACATTCCCCGGATCTTGCACACTATCCAACGCGAGCACGGTTTGGAAAGTGTGCAATGTACTGACCGATGTTTTGCCGATTTCTGCTACAGCAAAAATACCGGGCGCTGTATTCACGGCAGAAATCTGCCGGGCTACTTTTTCGGTGATTTCGTAAATAACCACACCTTGCCGCCCATCAAGCAATTCCAGCACAGCGGTATCAACAGCCATGCTTGGAGTAAGCAGCACTTCAATGACCGGAGCGCCTGCCTCAAGTGCAGCGGCAACGGAGCGCCATCCCTCTATCAGCATGAGCTGCAGGGTTTGTCGACCTTTTCTTCTGGCAAGCGAAGCGATGGCCTTGCGGCGTTGATCTGATAAATGCCGGCGTGTCACTGTTCGTTTACGTTCGGTTGTCTGTTCGGGCTGATATTCGCCTGGGCTGCAATCATGCTGCGCCGGCTGCTAAAGTACAATATTTACACGCATAAAACGCCCCATTGCGTTACAAAAGCGGCAGCCAACATTGTGCTAACCGGATACCAGTGGGCTTTGGGCACAGAAAAACCTGCGTTACTGCCCAGGTCTTTTTCTGGAATGATCTATGCAGAAGCTGCATCCAAATTTTCGCACAACGCTGAACTGAAGAAATCAGGCCCTTTTGCTTCCTGAAGGGACGAAAAGATCATTACAAATATTCCGCTTTTTGAAGAATCTGTTCGTATTGAAAGTAGCCAAACAGAAAGCGCTTCCAGTGCGTATATTTTGCGCTTTCATTTTTACGTATCGACATCGTGTAGCAACGGAGTTTACAAGCGGAGTATACACGGCCATAAGCACAGGGCGAAGGGCGTACGCTGTCGAGACACCATCCCCAACCAATCTGTAAATCTTTTTGAGCCTAACACATGCCAACAAAGAAAGGCGTTTACGCCAAATCCGTATATAAAGAGCCCTCCCCGTTCGCACACAAGGACGATCCGTTCCACGCGATGATTGAACGCTTTGATATCGCAGCGGACATCCTGAATCTGGAAAAAGGGTTTTACGAATACCTGTGCGCGCCGGCACATATTCATATCACGTCCAACCCAATCGTAATGGACGACGGTGAAATCAAGGTGTTCAAAGGCTTTCGAGTAATCCACAATGATGTTCTTGGTCCCGGCAAAGGTGGGATTCGGTACGCACCTGACGTCAATTTGTCGGAAGTAAAAGCGCTGGCAGCATGGATGACGTGGAAGTGTGCCGTTGTAAATGTGCCTTTTGGTGGTGCAAAAGGAGGCGTGGTGTGTAATCCGCGAGAAATGAGTCCGGGCGAACTGGAACGCCTGACCCGCCGATACACCTCAAGCATGATTGAGGTTTTTGGCCCCGACAAAGACATTCCGGCGCCAGACATGAATACCAATGAGCAAATCATGGCCTGGATCCTCGACACTTACGCCATGCACTCGCGGCGTACAGACATGGCCGTAGTTACAGGGAAGCCCCTTTCGCTTGGCGGTTCGCAGGGGCGTAAAGAGGCTACCGGACGCGGTGTGATGCGCTGCACCCTTGCCGCCATGGAACGCATTGGAATGAAGCCCGGTTCAGCTTCCGTTGCTGTACAAGGATTTGGCAATGTGGGCTCCGTGGCAGCTCGGCTCTTGCAAGAGCAAGGCTGTAAAATTGTTGCTGTAAGCGATGTATCAGGCGGCTACTACAATGCTGACGGCCTTGATATCGAAACCATGATCGAATACGCTGCAGCCAACAAGTACAGCCTTGAAGGCTATAAAAACGCAGAAAAGATCTCGAATAACGAATTGCTCACGTTAGATGTGGATGTCCTTGTGCCGGCTGCCAAAGAGGACCAGATCACCAAAGCAAATGCCCCGAACATAAAAGCAAAAATCATTGCTGAAGGCGCCAATGGTCCAACAACACCGGAAGCTGATGACATTCTGAATGAAAACGGTGTGCTGGTTATCCCCGACATTCTCGCAAACGCCGGCGGTGTAACCGTATCCTACTTCGAATGGGTACAAAACCGACATGGGTATTTCTGGAGCCTCGACCGCGTCAACAGGCGCCTCGACCGTATGATGCGCGAGGCGTTTGATAGCGTCTATGATACAGCCGAGAAGCACAACATTTCGATGCGCATTGGGGCCTACGTGCTCTCTATCGATAAGGTAGCCAGCGCACTACGGATCCGCGGCATCTACGCTTAAGCAGGATAAAGGCGGGTTTTGTTGCCCCAATCCGGATCAGAATTCGGGGATGGGCATACCTTGATGGAATTTGATTTGCTTTCCATCCCATGCGACACCCTGCCTTACTTTTTGTCTTGCTTGGCAGCCTTGCTTCCCCAGCAATTGCCCAGCCTGCAAACACTACTGTGTTTCAGGACCTCGCGCTGCAGTGTGTCGCTTTTGTTGAGGATTCATCTGGAGACCTGATTATTGACACGCCGGCCGCCCGAATGCCTTATGTGCGCAGTGCCATTGTGCAAGCGCTCGATGCATCGGGCCGCCAGGTGTATCTGGCAGATTCTAGCTACACCACACAACCGGATAACCTGCTTACGCTCCGGTACCAGGTAGACGGTACTTCTATCGACTATAAACGACTCAGGAAGAAACGGGCGCAACGATCCGTAACCCTGACAGCCTCTGCTACACTTATCGACACCCAGGGCGCTTTGGTGGTAGATAAGTCCTGTAGCGAACTGGCAGTAGACACCGTTGCCATTGCGACACTGAAAGGACTTGAGAACAGCGTCTACCGGGAGACGCAGGGGCCCACGGTACAATCAGGGTTTGTCCGCCGCTTCCTGCAACCGGTTATGTTGACCGCGGCAACATCGCTTTCCGTCTACTTGTTTTTTGCCCTGCGCAGCGATAGCAACAGCGATGAAAACTGACGCCGGCCATACATATCTCCTCATTCGCCGTGCACAACAGCGATATACCCTTTTACTCGCCGTTGTGTTGGGGATTACCTCTTGCGCAATTCCTGTTCTACCTACAGGCGGACCGCAAGACAAAGAGCCTCCTGTCATCATTGATGCAACACCGAAAGCAGAAAGCGTGAACGTCTCAACAGACCACGTCCGAATCGTTTTCTCGGAATTTGTCGACCAGGCCTCTTTTGCACAGGCCATTGCTGTAACTCCTGCGTTTGATCGTCCGCTGCAATACAAGTGGCGCAAAAACCGGGTTGATATCACCTTCCCCGAGCCTCTTCGCGACAATACAACCTACATCCTCACCATCGACACCAAACTGCGCGATGTGAACCGGGTTGCGCTTACACAACCCATCACGTTTGCCTTTGCAACCGGCCCCGTGATCAACCGTGGCAAAATCGCCGGCCGCGTTATCGAACCCCTCGAAGGCACGGGCGTCGCCAGCTTCGATGTCTTCGCATATGCCCTCGCCGATTCCACCCTGCCTGACTCGCTCCCCGATAGCCCGGCCTATCGCATTCAAACAGACGACCAGGGCGCGTTTGCTTTCGACTATATGAGCGAGCAGCCCTATTTCGTGGTGGCGCTCCGAGATCTAAACAGAAACCGCATGCCTGATGGCATCGAGCCCTTTGCCGTCCCTCCGGTGCCAATTATTTATGCAGATACGACGAGTCCTGATGGCGCACTAACCTGGTTGGTGACCAAAACAGATACCATTTCCCCAAAAATTCAGCGCGTGCGCGCCTTGTCGAACCAGCGGTTCATGTTGCGGCTTTCCGAGTCCATTCAGATCACCAGGCGCGATCCTGCGTTGTGGAGCCTGAAAGATTCTGTAAGCAACCAGACTTTCCCGATTGAGGACATTTACCTGTATCCCGAAGACCCGAAACAGATCTACATTAAAACAGCAGAGCTTTTTGCCACAACACATCTACTGCAGGCCGGCGGACTTTCCGATTCAACGGGTAATCCTGTAGACACAACAGCTATTACCTTCAGACCATCCGCAAACCCGGATACCTTGCAGTTGCGTTTCCTTGGTTTTCAGCCCGAGAACCTTTCCCCCAACGAAATTGGCGCATCTGTGCTACCACCTGACATCAATGCCGGCATTCGACTGAACCAGGCGGTCACCCCGGAAACCCTTGCAGGCTTTGTAACAGTCCAGGATTCCACACAAACGCCGCAAGCTTTCGAGAGCCGTTCTACCGATGGTTCTATTTATGAACTTACCTTCCCTGATTTGCCCGCCGGTATGCCATTCACCGTACAAGTTGACGGCGCAGGTGTTGGTGCCCCAGACACCACCTATACCAAGTTATTCCAGCAGTTGACCGACGAAAACCTCGGCGAATTGCGCGGGCAACTGATTGCTGCAGATTCTGTCGGCCAGGCTGTGGTAGAACTCTACCCAACCACGCGGCCAGTTGCCCGCGAGCGTATTGCTGTAGAGACACCAGATACCTCCGGCACCTTTGTCTTTTCTCGCCTGCCCGACAAATCGCAATACCGTTTTCGCGCATTCCAGGATTACAATGCCAATCTGCGTTGGGATGGTGGCCAATTGCTGCCCTACCAAAACGCCGAACCCCTTGCATGGTATAGCGACAGCCTGCAGGTACGTGCACGTTGGGAGCAGACGTTGTCCGATACCCTGAAGATCGAGCAACGATAAACATGCCGAAGCTGCCAACAAGTACCATGTTGCCGGCCTTGACTGCAACTGCCATGCGGGAAGCAGATCGGTTTACCATAGAAGCACTTGGCATCCCGGGCTTCACCCTCATGGAATCAGCCGGCCGTGCTGTACTGCCGGCTATCTTGAAGCAGTTCAACATAACCTTGTCGGAATTGGCAGGCTGGCAAGTACTCTGCCTCTGTGGGAAAGGGAATAACGGCGGCGACGGACTCGTGGTAGCACGTGTACTGGCGAGCGCCGGCGCACAGGTCAACATATGGCTGATTGCGCCAGCTGAAGAACTCTCCCCTGAAAGCAAAACCAACCTCGCCATTCTCGAAAAACTGGTCGAGCAGGACGCGTCGCTACGTTTGAGTATCCATGTAATGCAAGCATCTGAAGCATTGCCACCGGATGGCTCTTACAACCTGATTGTCGATGCTTTACTCGGTACGGGCGTTTCACGGCCATTGCGCGCCAGCTATGTTGCGGTTGTGAATTGGATCAATGCGCAATCGGCCCCTGTCATTGCACTAGACATCCCAACAGGCCTCCACACCGACTCGGGCATTGTGCTCGGTGCTGCGGTCAGGGCCGACCTTACGGTAACCATGGGTGCACTTAAAACTGGCCTGTTGTGCAACGAAGGCCCGGCACACGCGGGCCAGGTTGAGGTTGCTGAAATCGGGATTCCACGGATAGCACTGGACCGCGCAGCAGATTTGCATGCGTGCCCCTATGTAACCACACGCAAAGCCGTGGCTTCCTGGTTACCCAAACGGTCTAGAAACACCCACAAATATGCTGAAGGGATGGCGGTGGTAGTTGCGGGCGATGCCGGCATGGCCGGCGCAGCAACCCTTGCCGCAACCGTTGCTGCACGCAGTGGGGCCGGCGCAGTGCTTTGCGCAGCCCCCAAAGCCTTACAACCCGTTCTGGCTACCAAACTGACGGAGGTCATGACCCTTGGCCTTCCCACAACACAAGACGGCATCGACGGCAAAGGAGCCCTTTCATTGCTTGCCGATCACGAGAAAAAGGCAACAGCCTTGCTGGTAGGATGTGGCATGGGAAAGAAATCGTTAACGCAGAATTTCATCCGCAACCTCGTCCATAAAACCACGTTACCCACCATTATCGATGCGGATGGCCTCAATGCATTTGTCGGGTATACCGATACATTCAAGGACTTGCGGCAGCCTGTAGTCCTGACGCCACACTGGGGAGAGTTCAGAAAACTGACTGGTGTCGAAGATGCCAAAGCAGACCGGCTCAAGCTTGCACATCAATACGCAACAGCGTGGAATTGCGTACTGGTATTGAAAGGAGCGCCAACGGTAGTAGGTACACCCGAAGGGGCGCTTTTTATCAGTCCGATTGTGAACCCGGCCCTTGCTACGGCAGGCAGTGGCGACGTGCTTGCCGGCCTCTGTGTGGGGCTCCTTGCGCAAGGACTTACTCCTGTACAATCGGCCCTGGCGGCCCTCTATCTCGGCGGAGAGGCTGCCAACCATTATACGCAACACAATCATCCGGCCACGATGCTGGCTTCCGATCTGATTGCACACTTCAATATCATTATGAACGCTTACAAATCCTGAATTTATGTTGCGTCGTTACGCGCTTGCAATCGGATGGACCCTCTTGATCCTGGCCGGCTGCTCCATTCCAGGCAATGACATTCCCGACGTAGGGTTTGATCTGTTTGAACAGGACAAGTTAATCCATTTCACTTTTTTCCTCGTCTACGGATTACTCTGGTCCCGGGCATTGCCCGACACAGTGCCTGGGAAGTTTGCCTGGGTTGGCATTTCAGGGATTCTGTACGGTGTGGGCACAGAAATATACCAGGGCATGTTACCCTGGGACCGTACCCCCGACCCTATGGATGCCATGGCAAACATGACAGGGTTGCTTATCGCCATTCTCTATTACGGACTACGAAAGTAGCTAACTACATCGGTCTGATTTTAATATTCCGCCAGCGGCATTTTGCCCCCGTTGCCCATCGATTGCTGCCGCCGTGAATTTGCACAGCTATTGAGCCGCTGCGCCCCAGCAACTGCCGTACATTCTCCCGGTCGTATTTGGGATGTGCAAACGTTGACCCGTTGAAATCAGCAATGAGCGTATCATTGATCCATGTTTTGATGATCGGGTAATCGCCAACACAAACCACGCGCACCCGATTCCAGTCGTCAATTTTCCACGCGTTAATCCACTCATCTGCCGTACAGGCGTGTGAAATGGGCGCCTCTGCATACGCGTCATGCGCCACGCTATCAAAGCCGACCAGTTTGCCGGCTGCGTCTTTTTTGCTGCGTAAACTAAAAGAACGCGTATTAAACGCACCCGTGCGCTCCCCATACAGGTGCCCTACGATGCCACCATCGAGGTAATCCACCATCATCTGGATGCACTTCCCATCGTCGTGTCCACGCAGGAAAAGGCCAGAGTCGATCCCCCAGTCTGGTTTTATTTCAAGATGTAACTCAAAATCACCAAAGTGCTGATCAGTCAGCAGAATCCCACCATTCCCTGAGCCTGGCGGATCCTGCTCTCCTACAATCGCGCCGTCTTCGACGTACCAATTCCCTCCCGTTCCGTGCCAGATTTTCTCGGGGTTGATGTGCCAACCGTTTAACGATTGCCCATCAAACAGCGTGATAAAGTCGTCTGGCGCAGACTTTCTGGAGGTTGAGATCGAAGGCACAGCCAGCAAAGGCGCTGCTGCGGTATGTTTGAGAAAAGATCGACGAGATGGCATGGCAAGGGGGCGGTGTTGGTGAATGATTGGAGGAAGGGTTGAATTTAACGCCGATTGATGCGCTTGCATAGCATACAATAGCGTCTCTATCAATACTGAAAAAAACGAATACCTGAAAAACTTAGATCATGTCTTGGTTCATAAATTCGCATGGTACGTAGTTTACCCTTTTTAGGCCGTTACATCAACTTTTGCGGTCTTATCACAATAATTGCCACCACGCCTAAGAGGCAACACAAAGCGTCAGGGGTGTTAATCATCTGCATCGTAATAATCTGTCGCAAAAAACAGCAACTTTGCCAAATAGGCCGGGTCTTTTACTTGAAGGATCACGAATTTCGTGTTTACGGCGTCAAATCAATTGACCTTGCCAGTAAACTTTCGTTATCTTCTCGATCTCACCTTTGAAGTGCATTGGAGAAGTATTAGGTAAAACCATGGCATTACGTAAATCTGAAAACGCCGACTTGCGCAGCAAATACCCGCTTTTTGTGCAACTTGGGCTCATTATTGCACTGGTTGTTCTGATTGGCGCTTTCCGCGTCAATTTCACTCCAGAATCTGATTTCCAGATTGTTGAAGTTCAACAGGAAATTGTACAGATGGAGGAGATCCAGCAAACCAAGCAAATTGAAAAACCACCTCCACCACCAAAGCCACCAGTGCCCATTGAAGTGCCTGATGACGAGGTGCTTGAAGACGAAGACCTTGACCTTGACGTTTCCCTTGAGCTCGACGAGGAGATTGTAAATCTTCCACCGCCGCCAGCTGAGGAAGAAGAAGAGGAAGAGCCAGAGATCTTCATGATCGTGGAAGACATGCCGGAATTGATCGGCGGCCTTGGCTCAATCCAGAAGAAAATCAAGTATCCTGAAATTGCCAAGAAAGCGGGCGTTGAAGGACGTGTATTTGTACAGTTTGTTGTTAATGTAGACGGTAGCGTTGAAGACCCCGTAGTTGTACGCGGTATCGGCGCCGGCTGTGACGAAGAAGCTGTACGTGCCGTAGCACAGGCTAAATTCAAGCCTGGTCGCCAGCGCGGCAAAGCGGTACCTGTAAAGATGTCGCTGCCAATCACGTTCAAGCTGAAGTAATCAGCTAGACGGAAAGTTTATTGAAAAAGCCCTGTTGCCGTGCAGCAGGGCTTTTTTCGTTTTTGACGTAGATTAGCAAAGGCAGTTTTCTACTTGATCGCCAGCCATAGGTAGCCCTGCAGGTTACATACCCAACCATTTAGCTTTTGTGCAGCGTCCGCACGCTACCATCCGCTTCGGCCACAAGCACACGGGCGGTCATGTTGATAAACAGGCCATGATCCAGCACGCCTGTTAATCCCTTGATTGCCGCATCCAGCACTGCCGGCGCTTCGATGCCGGCAAACTGCGCGTCCACAACCCAGAATCCCTGGTCGGTAACCACGGGGCCATCTTTATGCTTGCCCATCCGGATGGCCGGTACAGCGCCCAGCGCCTCCAGCGATCGCATTACAGGTGTTACAGCCATCGGCAACACTTCCACCGGCACAGGTTTACGCGTACCGAGTTGGTCCACAAGCTTCGACGCATCCACCAGCGCCACAAACATATCAGCCAGCGCCGCGACCACTTTCTCACGTGTATGTGCAGCACCACGGCCCTTGATCAGGTTTAATGCTCCGTCCACTTCATCTGCACCATCCAGCGCAATGTCCAGGCGATCAACAACATCCAGGGATACAATGGGAATACCCATTTCGCGGCCCAACCGCTCAGCAGCAAAGGATGTCGGCGTACCTACAATTTTTAATCCCTCCTCTTTCACGCGCCGGCCTAACTCCTGTATTGCAAACGCTGTTGTTGACCCCGTACCCAGCCCCACGCGCATACCGTTATCAACGAGTTGTGCTGCGTGAATCCCAACTGCTTTTTTGGCAGCCTGCTGCTTGTTTGCATCCATAACGCCAGACAATGTATGAGTAATCATTCCTGAAACTGCTTTGATGAGAATTAGCTCCAGGAAGAAGTATCGGCAAGAGAATACGCAGACCAAGTCCCACAGCTTTACTCAGCCCTGTTGAATGTATAGGTGTGGCGAACAAACGGTGCTGAGGCCCCATCCAGCAATATATAGCGAGTTATCGACAGGCTGTCCCCTTGCCGTTGAATGACGTGGTCTATCTGCGCATCCCGGTCATTGTCCTGCCCCCTCCTGGTAATTTTGACCTCAAATGTGTTCTTATCTGCGTCCATCTTGTGGCTCATAAGCTTATGTGAAGCCCCGTTAAACATCACCCGATCACCGCCGGCAATTCTTATTGCACCTTCTCCATCAACTTCTTCTCCTCCAGGTTCCGTATAGACAAACCGGTAGACGATATGATCTTCCTCCTGGCTATACACCGCACGCGTAGGCAAAGTCACACGTGTTTTGTCATCACCGTAATTCAAATATTCGAGGGCTCCTTCCCATGTACCCGTCAGAAATGCCAAATCTTCGACCGACAGCTGATCGGACGTGGCTACATCCATGGTGGTGCGTTTTGCATTACAGCCAAACACAAAGAGCAAAAGCAAAACGTAAACTGCGCTAAAATCCTTCATAACAAACCCTCTATGGGAAATGGTTGAACATGTCTCCATATTACGAGGATATTGTTCGCTGAAGGGTCAAATCATGGAATGAGAAGTGTCAAAACACACTTTGAGGACGTTAACCTGGTCCTTTCCCGGCAAGTGCAAAAAATTGAATAAGGTATATCTATTCGCTGTTGAAGCCTCAAACGACTTGCCGTATCAAAAGGGTGGACAAGCGGCAGTGTAGAGAATCCGATACGCCTACTCGTACCGCAACGACTCAATCGGATCGAGGCCGGCAGCTTTGAAGGCAGGGAAGCCACCAAAGACAAGGGAGATGATGGTCACCATGGCAACGCCGTAAAACGCCCAGTCCCAGGGGAAAACGGGGGTTATATCAAAGTAGATGGCCACATAGTTACCCACAGCAGCACCAAGCAAAATGCCCAGAAAACCGCCAATCTGGCACAGGAAAAATGCTTCTAGCAGGAATTGCCGCATAATGTCGCGGCGTTTGGCGCCAATAGATTTGCGCACACCAATTTCGCGGGTACGTTCCGTAACGGAAACCAGCATAATGTTCATGATCCCGATGCCGGCTGCAAGCAGTGCAATCGCACCGATAAAAGCACCACCCATGGTCAGGGTGCCGGTGAACGCGTCAAATACACCCTGAAACGTATCGTTGGTTTCGATTTCGAAGTTGTTCTCTTCGCCGGCCTGCACTTTGCGAATCACGCGCATTCGACCAATCGTTTCCTCCTGTGCTGCCGTCAACAATTCCGGACTCGCCACCCGCATGCTAATGCTCGCCATATTACGCTCGGGAATCCCATACAGGGAAAAACCGCGCGTAATCGGCGCCAAAATGCGGTTGTCCTGGCTAAAGCCGAGAAAACTGCCTTTTTCTTTGAGCACGCCGATCACTTCGAACCGGTGGCCGTCCATCCGAATGGTTTTGCCAAGGGGTGATTCGTTCGGGAAAAGCTCTTCTGCCGGCTCTGCTCCGATGACGGCAACCGGGCGCGCATACTGGACATCCTGCTCGGTCAGGAAGCGCCCCTGCGAAAGCTCGTAGCTGAAATTGCCCAAAAAGTTTTCGTCGGTCCCAAGCAAAACCAGGTTGGGCTCTGTGTCTTCAGTCCCATACCGCACGGCACCCAGGTGAAAATCCTCCACGATGCTGACAATCACGGGGGTCTGCATGCTACGTTTGAGGCGTGTTACCTGCTCGTACGTAATGCTGGGGCGATTTCGGTCACTCCGGTTACGGCCACCGTCCTGAATCTGGGGATACCGCGTAACAGAGTAGGTAGAGGAGCCAAGGAATTGCATCGACTCCTTGAAATACACGTCAATCACTTCCACCGCTGTAACGGATACAATGATGGCAAAAACCCCGATAACCATACCAAGCAGGGTAAGCGCAGAACGCATCATGTTGGCGCGCAGCGCAGACATTGCCATCCGAAAAGCTTCAAAAAATCCCATATCGCGTGTTGGTTCGGGGTCGTGTTTTAATTGCTATCAGAAGCCTGCTGTTATTCGTACCGCAGCGCTTCGATGGGCTCGGCTTTTGCCGCCGTCCAGGCCGGCGCAAGGCCGAAAACCAGGCCAATAAGAATACAAATAATAAACGCCGTGGCGACCGTAGAGGCCGGCAATACAGCCGTCAGGAAGGCATTGATCAATGCAGTTATAAGGATCGAGATGCCAATACCAATGAGTCCGCCCAGCACACACACGACGATGGCTTCGATGATAAATTGCATAAGAATGGTTCGGCGCTTGGCACCAATGGCCTTGCGGATACCAATCTCTCGCGTGCGTTCCTTTACTGATACAAACATGATGTTCATCACTCCGATTCCACCAACCAACAAGGAAAGCGCCGTCAGGAAAATACCGATGGAGTAGATGGTCAGTTTGATAGGCGCCAACTGCTCGCGCAGAGAACGCTGCTCGTTGATCTCAAAATTGTCTTTGTCCGCTGCATCCAATCGGCGCGCCGTACGCACAATACCAGTTAACTCATCTTTTGCGTCATCCATCACCCCCGAATCTACAATACGGACCCGGATAGAAGAACTGCGCTTCGATATACCAAAATTGTTTTTAAACGCCGTGATGGGTACCTGTATTTCCAAATCCCCGGACCCTTGTCCCTCTGCGTTCGACCCTTCTTTAGCAAGCACACCGATTACCTGAAACCGAATACCGGAAACTCGTATTTGCTTTCCAATCGGCTCTTCAAGAGGAAAAAGCTGTTCCGCCACAGCAGCACCAATCACACACACATTGCGCCCACTCCGGTCTTCGATGTCGCTGTAAAAACGGCCTGACTCAATTTCTACGGAAAAGACCCTCGGATAATCTCCAGACGACCCCTGAACGCGAACACCCGACAAAGTCTTGTCGCCAAACCGGACCGAGCGCCCAGTGTTAACAACGGGTACCGCTGCCACGGCAAAACGAGACTTTTCAGAGATCACCTCAGCCAGATCCGGCTTAATGTCGGGACGGTTGATGTATTCCCACCATTTAAAACCAGGGCCACGGGTCCACGGCCACTTTTCGATATAGAGCACATCCGTCCCGAGTTCGGACATCTGCTCTTCGAAGTTTTGCTCTACCCCGTTGATGATCGTCGCCATTGCGGTGACGGAGGTAATACCAATGATAATACCCAACGTGGTGAGTATCGATCGTAGTTTGTTGGCACGAATGGCACGGAGCGCAATTCGCAAGCCTTCCCAAAGTTCTAGAAGAATGTACACAGGGTGCGTGGTTCTGGTAGATTAAAGCTAACCGAGACTAACACTAGGTGGTCCTAAAACGTACGCATGGCCGGGCAACTGGTTGCGCCTGCGGGATACAACCGGCGGGTTAAGTGCTAGATCGCCTTCTCAAACTGTAGGCGGTAGTCCTGAAAGACTGTGTTAAAATCGGCTTTGGACACATGAAATCCTTCCTCTAACCCCATGATGGTCATACCAGGGTGTTTGTTGGGGAAGGTATCAAACGTAAACCGCGCAAAACCCATTTGTTTGACCCGGGCAATCATATCGTACAACATGACACGTGCAATGCCTTGCCGGCGGTAAGAGGACAACACCCCGCCCTTGGCGCTGTAAAACGTCTCCATGTCCTGGCGATAGCCGATTTTAAACCCAATGGGCTCATCTTTCAAGTACGCCAGTAGCATGAGCAAGTCTTCCCGATCGAACGTATTAATGACCCGTTCTTCCTCGAAAATTGTGACATTGAGTTTCCGGATTATATCCAGGTGCTCAAAGCCTACTTGTTGAATGCGGATGGCGTCTTGCATGGGAATCAAGCCAGCGGGCAACTTACCGGTTAACATGCTTTGTAGTAAAATACATTAATGTCTTAAAAGGGCAACACAGGGAGCTCCGGATCTTCTGCATCACTATCACTTTCGCCGGCGTCTTCAATAAGGGGTGGTGTGTCGGTTGCCTGAACAGCAGAATCTTCGATGAGTGACCAGGGCTCAAGCAGGCTTTCGGGAATGCCATCGACAAACCGGCTGGGGTTCGACAAAAACTCTCCCTGATGCCGGCGGTACTGCAATACCGGATAGGTGATAAACAGGTTGTCCTCAGCGCGGGTAATCGCAACATACAGAAGCCGTAGTTCTTCGTCGATGCCAGCGTCTTCCTTCAGCGCATAACCCGACGGCAAGATCCCATCCAGTGCATGGATCAGGAAAACAGTGTGGAATTCAAGCCCTTTGGCGGAATGGATGGTAGACAGCACAAGGGGGGCCTCATCGTCGTCTACCGGGTTTGTGTCGAGCGCTGACAGCTCGATCGGGTCCAGCGCCAACGAAGACAGGAATTCGGTGCGGTTTTGCACATTTTCTGCCAGTGCCACAAAGTGATCCAGGTCCTGCAGCCGCTTGGGATAATCTTCGAAGTACTTCTTTTTCAACAGCGGCTCGTAGTACGTAACAAGCGCCTCCAACTGCACATTGAGGCTTTTCTGCGGATTCACCAGCGGCCGCATCACTTTAAACAGTGCTTTCAGCGCTTCTACATACCGAGGCGAAAAAGGCCGGTTTTCCAATTCAAATGGATCACCAGAGGCATCTGTAATCCACCCAATGAGTTCTTGGGCAGTTTTAGGGCCTACGCCGGGCAGCAGCTGCAAAACGCGATTCCAGGCTACTGCGTCTTGCGGATTTTCCAACACACGCAGGTGCGAAATCACGTCTTTGATGTGTGCCGCTTCGCTCAGCTTCATCCCTCCGTATTTGACGTAAGGAATATCCCGCTGCCCGAGCTCTACTTCGAGGTCAAAAGAATTTGCGCTGCTTCGAAAAAGCACAGCCATGTTGTTGAGCGGGATACCCTGCTCGCGTAGCTGCAAAACCATTTGGGATACAAACCTGCTTTCGAACCGGTCATCGGGTGCGGCCACGAGGCCCGGCAGTTCATCCCCTTCACGGCGGCTAAAAAGCGACTTGTCGTATTTCTGCCGCGCCTCTTCCATGATATGGTTGGCGAGGTTCAGGATAGGCTGCGTGGAGCGGTAATTCTGCTCAAGTTTGAGCACCTGGGTGCCAGTAAACTGCTCAGGAAAAGCAAAGATATTCCGAAAATCAGCGCCCCGAAATCGGTAAATACTCTGGGCGTCATCACCAACAACCATGACATTGTTGTGGACGCTCGCCAGGCATTCGACGAGTTGGGCCTGCAGCTTGTTGGTGTCCTGGTATTCATCGACGAGCACATGCCGGCAAACCGTACCCACCTGCACACGCACTTTATCGCTTGTTTGCAGGAGCTCCAGCGTGTAGCGCAACAGGTCATCGTAGTTCATGAGACCATGGGTACGCTTGTAGGCCTCATATTCAGATTGGAGGGTCGTCATAACGTCCAGATGCCCCATAAACTGCGGATACTGGTATGCCAGCACCTCTTCGATGGGCATCTCACGGTTTACGGTGGCAGAGAAAATGGACTGCAGGGTACGCTTTCGCGGGAATCGCTGCTGTGATTTATGCAGGCCGCGGGCTGTGCGCAACACATCAATTACATCAGCATCATCAGCGGCATCCATGATGCTGAATTTTTTGGAAAAGCCAATTGCCGGCGCGTGTTCGCGGAGGATGTTCAAGCAAAAGGAATGAAACGTTCCCCCTCTTACCCGGTTACAACGACCATCGAGCACCGTACTTGCTCGAGCCAGCATTTCGCGTGACGCCCGACGCGTGAAAGTAAGGAGCACAATTTGTTCAGGAGGTGTGCCTGTTTCTACCAGGTAAGCAACCCGGTAAACCAGCGTACGCGTTTTTCCAGTGCCAGCGCCAGCGATTACGAGAACAGGTCCACCAGGAGCCTGTACCGCCGCCAGCTGCTGCGTATTCAACTCGGCAGCATAATCAATTGTCAGCCGTGATTGGGCCGGCGTATTGTCGGTCTTGAGTACAAAGCGACGCGCCATTTGGGACCGTACCTTTGGTTATTCAGGCTATACTTGGCTGTTTAGGCCATGCACCTGCACTCCCGTGCTCCACTTCTTTGTGCATGCCTGATTCAGCAAGATCAAGAATACACGGCTAACATCAAAACTTTGATCCACCAGAATTTCTTCATTTGGAATACTGGTATGCCGCAACAATTCTTCATACCTTCTGAAGCATGGCTTCGGGCTTTATTGTTGCAGATCCACGTGAAAAGCTGTCATCACGCTTCATGCCCCCGAAACTGAGTACCTAACCGTTTTTAGGCAGTGCCTGTTTTAAGGCGCTGTAGCACAGTACCAAGCGATACATGTACCATGGGTAAAGTCATTGCGGTTGCTAACCAAAAAGGTGGAGTAGGGAAAACAACTACAGCGATCAATCTAGCCTCGTCTTTGGCCGCAACAGAACACCCAACGTTGCTCATCGACATTGATCCACAGGCGAACTGTTCTTCCGGCGTTGGCATCGACCCCCGCACAGCCAGTGCTTCAACGTACGAGTTGCTCATCGGTGAAGTCACCACAGAAGAAGGTGCACGCCCTACTGATATGCCGTTTCTTGATATCATCCCCAGCCACATAAACCTGGTGGGCGCTGAAATCGAGATGATTGACGTCATTGAACGGGAAAGCATCCTGAAAAAAGCAGTAGCCAGCGCACGCAAGAAGTATGACTTTATTGTCATCGATTGCCCCCCATCACTCGGCTTGCTTACGCTAAACTCCCTGACCGCCGCAGACTCGGTACTCATCCCTGTACAGGCTGAGTATTTTGCGCTAGAAGGGCTTGGGCAACTGCTAAACACCATCAAAATTGTCCGGCAACATTTGAATCCGGAACTGGAAATTGAAGGGGTGTTGCTGACCATGTTTGACGCCCGGTTGCGGCTATCAAACCAGGTTGCTGAAGAGGTAAGGCGCTATTTTGGCGAAAAGGTATTTAATACCATCGTTCAGCGCAATGTCCGTATTTCGGAGGCACCAAGTTTCGGGAAGCCGGTATTACTTTATGATGCCGCCAGTATGGGTGCAAAAAATTACATATCACTGGCGCGTGAAATTCTGCACAGCAACAAAGCATACTTGAAAGAGAATGCAGCAGAGCTCGAAGAAGGCGCATCCCCTTCGCAGGCCAACGGGTTTGCACTCTAGCGACAGTGCTATAGTAAAAGCTACAATGCGCTAGCCCAGCTTTACGTTAAGCGGCATGCCCAAACAGTAACATCTCCAATATTATTAGCATCATCCATGGCAAAGAAAGTTGCATTGGGCAAAGGCTTAAAGGCCCTCATCCCAACCATTGACTCAGACGAAGAAGGCCTCGAAGGAGATGACAAAGGCGGGAAGCTGTACAAGTTTCAGGATGGCCGAAAAAGCCGGCTGCAGGGTAAAGTAGCCGAAATTCAGGTTGCCAATGTGCGCCCCAATCCGTATCAGCCCCGACAGGTCTTTGAAGAAGAAGCGCTGGAAGAATTAGCGGCCTCCATCCAACAGCTTGGTATTATCCAGCCGATCACCGTGCGCACCCTGGGTGACGGGCAATTTGAACTAATCTCGGGTGAACGCCGGCTCCGCGCGTCGCGTCGCGCCGGCCTTGAAAAAATCCCTGCCTACGTCCGTGAGGCCGATACGGAAGAAATGCTCGAAATGGCCATCGTCGAGAATGTCCAGCGCGAGCAGCTCAACCCCATTGAGGTTGCTATTGGCTACCAGCGCCTGATTGAAGAGTGCGACCTCACACAGGAGAAAATTGCAAAGAAAGTTGGCAAGAAGCGCGCAACTGTTGCTAACTTCCTCCGCCTCCTCAAGCTGCCGGCCCCTGTTCAGGCAGCCCTCCGCGATGAGTCCATTTCCATGGGCCACGCCCGCGCCCTAATTCCGGTTGATGACAAAAAAGTACAGCTGGATATTCTGACTGAGATCGAAGTATCCGGACTCTCAGTGCGCGACGTCGAACGACGTGTACGCGCCTGGCAAGATGGCGACACGCCAGATAAACAAGGCCCCACCCTCGTTGAAAACCTCGAAACCGCTGACGCAGACCGGGACCAGTTACAGATTCGTGCTTTTGCAGATCACCTCAGGGCACAACTCAGCACCCAGGTACAAATCAAACACAAAAAAGGCGGTGAAGGCGGCAAAATTGAAATCGCCTACTACTCAAATGACGACCTCGAACGGCTCATGGAACTGCTCGGACAGCAGTAAGGGGTGAAGCCGCTGATTAGGTAACCTGCGATAGCGATGGGTATTATTAGGGCCGTGAGGAGTGAGGAGTGAGGAGTGAGGAGTGAGGAGTGAGGAGTGAATGCTTGTGTTTGGGGGGTGTTTCAACCATTTACTGCGCCTAAATACGGGCATATGGCGGCACAAAACTACGGATAAGCGTATATACCCAACCCTTAACGCTTCAGTACGCGATAGTAAAGAACGCAAATTATCTACATGCCTGCTGTCAGATCGACCGTTTTGCGCCTTGTTTGCGCGCTGTGCTTTTTGAGCATCCATCCGGCTATTGCTCGTGCGCAGTCTGCCGATTCTTTGGACACAGGTGTTACCAACGCCAGGCTACCCGTAAACCATAGCCCAAGCCGCGCCCTAAGGCGTGCACTCGTGTTGCCTGGTGGCGGCCAATTGTACAATCGACAATACTGGAAGCTACCCATTGTGTACGCAGGCCTGGGGGTGATGACGTGGCGTTCCATCCAGGCAAACCAAAACCACAAGCTCTACACACGGGCATTTCAGTACAAAGATTGGCAAGATGAGGTGGATGCCGGCAGGGCAGAAACCCACCCGTTCCCCGAATTTGAGGATGAATATGAGCAGGTGTTGATAGAGCAATGTGAGGGTACCTGCACCGCCTCAGCAAACGAACTTGAACAAATACGAGATAATTTTAGACGGAACCGTGACCTTTCGCGGTTTGGCATCGGCTTAATATATGGTCTGTCTATTATAGACGCCTTTGTAAGTGCACATTTGCTCGATTTTGACGTGGGCGAGGACCTTACGGTCCAGTTTCTTCCCCATCCCAACGGCGCAACGGCACACCTGCGTATTGGCTTTTGACTCCGCTTGTATTCAGAACTTTTGATAGTAAGCTTTGTAGATGCCTGAATTTAGAACAAATAATCGCACGCTGGCTAAAACACAGCCGGCAGAAGTGACGACCCTTGTGAAGGAAGAACCCTCCCTATTTAAGAAGACGCACCGCTTCTTCGATCCCTCTGGTGATTACGCACAGGTTAAAAATGCTGACCTGTATCCGTACTTCCACCCGATCGAACGAAACGAAGGTACGCGCGCAATCCTGGACGGCCGTGAAATCATTATGGCCGGCTCCAACAATTACCTGGGCCTCACAGCAGATCCCCGGGTAAAGGAAGCTGCTATCAAAGCCATCGAACAATACGGCACTGGTTGTACCGGCAGCCGGTTCTTGAATGGCACCCTCGACCTACACCTCGAACTCGAAGAACGCCTTGCCGCGTTTATGGGTAAAGAAGGGTGTATTCTGTACTCAACAGGATACATGACAAACCAGGGCGTGCTGCAGTCTATTGCATCAAAAGGGGATATCATTTTTTCAGACAAGGATAACCACGCCTGTATTATTGCCGGCCAGCAAGTTAGCCTCGCTGAAACATGGCGCTACCGTCACAACGACCTGAAACACCTCAAGCTGCAACTCGAGAAAGCGGATCGAGAACGGCCAAACGCAGGCAAACTCATCGTTTCTGATGGCGTCTTCTCTATGAACGGCGTCATTGCAAAAATTCCTGAGCTGGTTGAACTGGCAGAACAGCACAATGCTGCGCTCATGCTGGACGATGCACACGCAGTAGGCGTCATCGGACCAAAAGGGGAAGGATCCGCAGCGGTCTTCGGACTCACAGAACAGGTAGACCTGATTACGGGTACCTTCTCAAAAAGCTTTACGTCGCTTGGCGGATTCTGCGTTGGCGACCGTGACGTTATCGAGTTTATCCGGCATACCAGTTCTGCGCACATTTTCAGTGCCTCCATGCCGCCGGCAAACGTAGCAACGGTATTGAAGTGCCTCGACATTCTCGAGCAAGAACCTGAGCGCCTCGAACGCCTCTGGGAAATCTCAGATTACATGCGCGAAGGCTTCAGAAACGCAGGCTTTAACGTATGGACCAGCCAGACGCCGATTATTCCAGTTGTTGTAGGTGACCTTATGACCTGCTTCAAGTTCTGGAAAGACCTATTGGATGAAGGCGTATTTGCCAACGCAGTAGCACCACCAGCTGTCCCACAGGGTCAGTCGCTCATGCGTACCTCATATATGGCAACCCACACAAACGAAGAGCTTGACTTTATTCTCGAAGCTTTTCGTAAGGTTGGCCTCAAAAACGGCGTAATTTCCAGCAACGGTACGCCCAAAGAACTGTAATTGCAGTTTGAAATCTTATATTTGCAGCTTTGCGGGCTATACCAGCCGGCAAAGCTGCATTCCTTTATATACAAAGATTTATGTCGGTCTTAAGCCCAGCCGCTGTGTCTACACCTGTTGTAATTCGGCCGGTTACGTCCCGTGCGGACTATAAACGGTTTATCAACTACCAGTATACCTTTTATCAGGACTACCCCTACTACGTCGCCCCACTTCGCTCTGAAGTGACCAAGATCCTCAACCCCAAGAAGAATGCGTTCTTTGAGCACGGGCAGATACAGCCGTTTTTGGCCGAGGATAAAAACGGCAACATCGTAGGCCGTATCGCTGCCATCATTAATGGCATGCACCTGAAAAAGTACAACGACCAGACGGGCTTCTTTGGCTTTTTCGAGTGTACCGAGGATTACAGTATTGCTGAGCAATTGCTCGATACCGCTGCAAATTGGCTCAAGGAGCAAGGTATGCAGCATGTCCGCGGGCCGGCCAATCCCTCCCTGAACGAAATATCAGGCTTACTTGTCGCCGGCTTTGAGCGAGAACCCTCGTTCATGATGCCGTACAATCCATCCTACTACATGGATTACCTGACAACCTACGGGTTTGACAGAGCCATGACGATGTGGGCCTACTACATCCACTACAAATACGCCAAGATCGACAAGCTGAAACGCGGCGTCGGCCTCTTGATGCGCCGGTATCCCGACCTGAACCTGCGCTCCCTCGACATGAAGCGCTTTGACGAAGATGCCCGGCATATCCTGGACATCTACAACGATGCCTGGGGCAACAATTGGGGCCATGTGCCGATGACTGATGCAGAATTTGCGCAGCTGGCCAAGGACCTCAAACAGATTATAGATCCGAACGTGATCTACATTCTGGAAGAAAAAGGCGTACCGATTGGCTTCTCCATTACGCTGCCCAACATCAACCTTGCATTGCGGCACGTTAAAAATGGCCGGCTCCTGCCAACAGGCCTTTTCCAACTCCTCTTCCGTGCAAAGTTTGGCGGTATTCATGATGGGCGCACCTTACTCATGGGCATCAAGCAATCTCATCAAGGCAAAGGATTTGACGCCATTCTTAACCTTGCAATAATTGAAGGCGGCCCCAAGAATGGGTATTACGGCAGCGAAATGAGCTGGGTACTCGACAGCAACAAACCAATGCTGAACGCGCTGATCGATTTTGGGGGAACTTACGAAAAAGAATACGTTATGCTCGAGAAGTCGCTCTAGGCTACCTGCCTGTGATGACACGCATTCCTGTATTTCTAATCTTAGCCCAATGTTATGCCTGCTCGCCTGCCAGAACCAGGGTTTGTCTATTTCGACCTGGACGACACCATCCTAGACCACCGCAAAGCAGAAAAACGCGCCCTTGCTGACGTCCGTGTTCAGCATAGTGATATACTGGGTACCTTCAACAAAAAAACGATTGAAGATGTATACCACGAGGGGAATGTAAAACTCTGGCACCAGTATGGTGCAGGTGAAATCACAAAACCGCAGCTCCAACGCAAAAGGTTTGAGTACTTGCTCGATGGCCTTGCCATCAAAGGGGTTAATCCGGATAAAATGGGGGCGTACTACATTGAGCGCTACACCCACTATTGGGATTACATTGAAGGTGCTGAGCAGGCGTTTTTCCAGATTGCAGAAAAATACCCTGTCGGCGTGTTGACCAACGGGTTTGCAAAAACACAGCATAAGAAGCTGGCACAGTTTGCTACCATGCGAGACAAGCTTGCGAGTATTGTAGTGAGCGAAGAGTTTGGCTACATGAAACCACATCCAAAACTGTTTGCTTACGCCGCTGAACAGGCTGAAACGCCACCGGAGAATATTGTATATGTGGGAGACTCGATGCACTCAGATGTGAAAGGCGGCCAGCAGGCCGGCTGGACCGTCATCTGGTATGCCCCGCAAACAGAAGAAGCGCCAGCAAATGTGCACCACGCGCGAAACTGGGATGACGTCACCAGTTTTCTGATTTAATCAGTAATATTACAAAAAAGAAAAGCCGTCTCTCCCCAAAGAGACGGCTTTCAATTTTTCTGCTACCTCGGCGCGACAGCCTCCCCTGAATAGAGCATACCAACAGCATAAAGCATGCAAGCAGGGCCCGATTCATCGGGGGGGAGGGAGTGTCTCACGTGCAGGAACCATGTCCGGCACGCTGGCGATGGTATTTCGGGTTACACATCGAAGGGTGTTTACATCGCAAGAAGCTACAAAAGCAGCAAGTTGCACATAAATACTCTATTTGCATCACCTTATTTGCACAGCATGAGCTGTCTGCGCAAATAACCATCTGGCGAAAAACTATCCCTAAAACCTTGCAAAAACCCGCACCATTTGCAGAACAAATCGTGCAGGCACTTCCGTGGGCCTTCACCACATAGCAAATCAGCAGCCTGTTGTACTTTTCCTCAAGTTATCCACAGTGGGATTTACCTGATTAAACGCACAGTTCTTCTCGTGATTGCCCGACGATATAGAAAGCAGTAAGCGTTCATATATCTAAAACCAGAGAAGCCGGCAAAACTGGTAGCATGCGCAGCCGTAACTGCGGCATGGGCAAAAAACCTGCAAATCAAGCCAATTAAGGTGGATTTACCGTTTTGAGGGTTAACCTCATGTTGCCTAGAGACTCAGTCGCGTCAAGGAACAGTGCCGTTAAGCACTGTAATAATTGTACGGGGTATAACCCCACTATGCAACATTGCACTTCCACAAACAACCCACACGTTTTCCACAGGCGTTTGTGAATAAACAAAAACCTTTTAAAACGTAACAAGCCCGACACAAAGCGTCGGGCTTGTTACTGCTCATGTACAATTTGCGACCGAGGATTTCTATAAGCATCCAGGCAGCATGAGGTATTAGGTAGAAGAATCTACGCGAAAAGTGTGGAGATAGCAACCATCAATAACGGTATATGAGCCACTGATCACCTAATTCCTGAGATATCAAGAACTATCAATAACGGATAAACGATTGAGACAAGCTTAAAATACGCTTTGCAGAAACCTCTGCACACTCCTGATAAAAATTTCGATCGACTCCGGATCAATCAACATCGTCAACAACAGCCCCCCTATCGCACCGCCAAGGTGCGCCTCATGAGCAATTCGGCCGCCGCCCCCCTTATGAGAGCGCTTCATTGCATAGATGGACCCGGCCACGTAAAGAAACGCAAACACAATGGCCGGAATAGGAATGGCAAACATGAAGTACAGCATGGAGAAAGGCAGATAGAGACAATACGCAAATACAATCCCACTTATTGCCCCTGAAGCACCGATGGCCGAGTAGTACGGGTCATCTTTGTGGTAATACATGGTGAGGGCGTGTGCAGTAAGCTCTGAGCCAAAATACAAGACCAGAAACATCCCCATCCCGAGCCAGGGCCCAAATATATCTATAAATCGGCCTTCCAATAAAGGGCCAAAGAAGTAGAGGGTGAGCATATTAAATGCAATATGCCACAACTCCTGATGCACAAACCCAGCTGATATAAACCGGTAATATTCTTTCTTGTCGAGAATTTGCCGGGGCCTGAAGGCCAGGCGACCAACGATATTTGCGTTAACAAACATCGCATACCCAAAGATGAAAACGTTGATTACAAGTAGAATCAACGTGACGGGAGTACCTGATAAATCAGCCATGCAAATTAAGAGCGTTAATACAAGACAGATAGCGTGTGTGCGGGATTACCTTGCGGCGCGTACACCAAATGGGTAGGCGCGCAGGCAATTTACAGCGCAAGCTGCACAAAAGGAGCAAACATAAAAGGGGTGCATTGCCGGCTAAACCGCAGCTTCTTCAGCGGTCAGGTATGCCACCATGGATTCAAATATCTTAACCCCTTCGCCCGTCCCCGTAAGTAATCCTTCTGCACAGCGTTCGGGGTGCGGCATCATACCGAGCACGTTGCCTTGTTCGTTGATAATGCCGGCAATGTTTCGGGCTGAGCCATTTGGATTGCCGGCAGCATTGGCTTCCCCATTGTCATCTACGTATCGAAAAACAACCTGGTTGTTTGCCTCAAGGGCGTCAAGCTCTTCTTCGCTTGCGTAATAATTGCCTTCTCCGTGGGCAATCGGGATAGTAAGCAGCGCTTTGGGTTGTAGCGAAAAGGTAAACGGCGTATCAACGTGTTCAACGCGTAGCTTTGTCTGCTGACAGATAAAACGGAGCGAAGCATTGCGCATCAAAGCACCCGGCAGCAATCCGCTTTCACAAAGAATCTGGAAGCCATTGCAAAACCCGATCACTAACCCACCTTCATTTGCAAAACGCACAACATCCTTCATGATGGGAGAAAAGCGGGCAATAGCGCCACAGCGCAAATAGTCACCGTGTGCAAAGCCACCAGGAATGATGATCACATCTACATCTCCCACGCTGGTTTCTTTGTGCCAAATCATGCGCGCCTCTTGTGCAACTACGTCATTGGCAACATAGAATGCGTCGTAATCTGAATTTGAGCCAGGAAAGAGCACTACACCAAATTTAATCATGACCTCTGGTAACTTTGGAGATTTGATGCCAGACCACAGGATGCCTGCCGGCGTGGCCGAGCGTTGAACTTGCACATGATAAACGCCGCTAATTTACGCCACGATTTATTCGGATACCACCAGCCAGCCACGCCTTGTTTATTGTTATCTGATTCTTATTATTCATAACACCCTTCACTTCGTTGAACAAGGCGCAGCAACCCAGCATCGCACAAACACAGCACAACAAGAGGTACTCTCGCATGCAGACCTTAAAAGATAAAACATTGTTTATTACCGGCGCCAGCAGAGGCATTGGCAAAGCCATGGCTTTGCGCGCAGCAAAAGATGGCGCCAACATCGTTATTGCCGCAAAAACAGCAGAACCGCACCCCAAATTGCCCGGCACAATCTACACGGCTGCAGAAGAAATTGAGGCTGCAGGGGGACAGGCCTTACCGCTTGTGGTTGATATTCGTCATGAAGACGTTGTTGCTGACGCCGTCAGCAAAGCGGTAAACCATTTTGGCGGTATCGACATTCTGATCAACAATGCAAGCGCCATTTTCCTTGCCGGCACCGTTGAAACCTCAATGAAACGGTTCGACTTGATGCACCAGGTAAATGTGCGCGGGACCTATCTCTGCTCACAACAATGCATTCCACACCTTAAGGAGGCAGCCAATCCACATATCTTAAACCTCTCCCCTCCCCTTAATATGGAAGCACGCTGGTTTGCCCCACACGTCGCCTATACCATGGCGAAGTTTGGGATGAGCATGTGCGTGCTGGGCATGGCTGAAGAATTGAAGTCAACAGGTATCGCCGTAAATGCCCTCTGGCCTCGCACAACCATTGCAACTGCCGCAATCCAAAACCTGCTCGGCGGCGACCGCGTGATGAAGCACAGCCGCAAGCCGGAAATCATCGCAGATGCTGCCCATTGGATCCTTACGCAGGAAAGCAGCAGTACCACGAGCAACTTCTTTATCGACGATGAAGTGCTGGCAAAAGCAGGTGTAACCAATTTGGATCATTATGCGGTAACACCTGGAGTAGACTTATATCCAGATTTTTTTGTATAAAAAAACAGGTCACCGTGATGACCTGTTTATGCCTGCCAGAGGTCGCCGGTTTACCTCTTATTGATCATTAAAGAATCCGGCGACTTCCGGTCAGGCAATTTTTATTCTGGCTATACAGAAAATGTGTTATTGCTTCTTTGTTGTATAGCCGGCCCGGATCGTTCGAGTAACTTTTCTCGCGATAAGAACCACCGGTCAAATCGCAACAATCTGCGCCTCCCAATGCTTCCGGTGTGGCCGTAAGACCAGGCGGACGCGCTCATCGCCATTTTTATAGATAACGGTAGTGGCGCGACGTGTTTTGCGCACAGAGACGCGGGTAAATCCAACTTTCACAAAATCGTTGTGGTAACTGGAAAGGATAAAATCTGGCCTGTCACGATAAACGATGGCGTGACCGTTTTTAACAGCGCGCCGGCTCACAACAGTAACGTTGGGTACGGTGCGAATGGTCAAGTGCCCCGGTTTGTATGCAAAAGCGCGCACTTTGGGGCTGCCAATCTGGATTTTCACGCGGGCGACCTGCGCATCAACGGGGGCCGGCATAAACAGAAAAAGCCCCAGCATAACGAGTACTATTGTTTTAATTTTTTTCATGGCTTAACTACTATTTTTCAATAATATATCACGATGGGTGTTTGACTTGAGTACACCTGCTGCGTGACGTCACCCCTACCCCTTGTTGAGAATTTTTCTTTTTACAAAAGAAGCGCTGGCATCCACCTGGCTGCCAGCGCTTCCTTACCCATCAGGGCATACCACTCAAACGGGCACACAAACGGAGCGGTAGTGGAGTCGCACGAAATTCAGTGCGATCTCGATGATTTTCTCAACAGATTTACCTTTAAGCTCCTGCGCATCTGAAAACGGCTGATCGTCACCGATAACCGCGAGCAATGTACCAACAGAGATATCCTGGGCAGCATCCTCTGGCGTATCTATAGCAGATATTGGCTTGATGTTTTTGTTGTGGCACATCCCGAGGATAAACAGGAGGCTCGATTCCATTTCAGTTGCGAGAACGCCCAGATTGGTCAAATTACGGATGTAGGCGTCGTGGACTTCTTTGAGCGGACTGTAGCCAAACTCGCGGCCATACAGGGTTGATTTACAGTGAACAATACCACAGTACGTATTCTCGCCCCAATCAGAGGCAATGGCCGCCTTGTTGAGATACTCTACGTACTCAGGTGTAGCAACAGCCGGCACTTCGATGGGTGCATAGTCAGCAGACGCGCGTTCGTCTCGCACTGCGGCAGTAACAACAACGGCACTGGGCACGCGAATTTTCTCTGGTTGCAACGACCCACAGGTACCAATACGCAGGAAACGGCGGGCGCCGGCAAAGATCAATTCACTCAGAATGATCTCGATACTGCTCACGCCCATACCTGTTGAAATGGAGGCAACATCGATGGACTCGCCTTCTGATTTCAGGGTGCCCAGATACAGGTCATGACCACGGTCGCTTTTCCGCACAACAAGGTTTGAAAAGTGGTGCTCAGCTACCCGTTTTGCGCGCGAACCCGAACCCGACAGGAAGACATACCTGCCATAAGATCCGTTGCCTTCAAAGTCGCCATTCTCTGTTGTGATGTGATTCAGTTGCTTCGTTTTTGACATAGGTATGTATCTGACAATAAGAAAACGTGGGTAAAGGAGGGTTTGCACGCAGATCTTGCTGTAGTACTACCAACAAAACAAAGATTGGTTGTTTAGCTTTTTGTTATGCAGGAATAAACAAAAAATGAGCAATCAACAATCCGCAGCCTGATTGAAGATTGTTGATTGCTTAATTTTGACGGGTTAAGAGGTAGCTACTTCCTGGCCTTCTTCGTCGAGTTTGACAATGCTGAAACCGGTATAGCCATAAATCATGGCGATAATGGGGTTCATCAGATTGAAAAAGGCAAATGGAAGATAGGCCACCGTGGCAACACCCAGGGTGGAAGCCATAAAGGCCCCACAGGTATTCCATGGAATAAGCGGCGAAGTGATCGTGCCGGCGTCTTCAAGGGTACGTGACAGGTTTTTGGGTGCCAGGTTGCGCTTCTCGAACTCGGCGCGATACATCCGACCGGGCACTACAATAGCGATGTACTGGTCAGAAGCGATGATGTTGGCCCCAATGCTCGTAGCCACGGTAGCGGTGATCAACCCACCCGTGCTCTTTGCCATACCGAGCAAGCGCCCGGCAAGCTCCTGGAGCATACCTGTCTTTTCCATAACGGCGCCGAACATCATGGCCGACACAATCAGCCAGATGGTATTGAGCATGCTGCTCATCCCGCCGCGGCTCAGCAAATCATTAAGCGCCTCGTTGCCCGTATTTGCTTCAAAGCTATCGAACATCGTGATCCAAAAGCCTTTCAGGAGCGCAAAAAATGGCGGCAGGTCGGTTTCTCCAACCAATTCGAATACAACCGGCTGCTGAAATATCATCGCAAAAACACCCCCGATGAGCGAGCCGATGAGCAACGCAGGGAAAGCCGGCATTTTCTTGTAAATCATAAACAAAACAGCCACCAAAGGCAGCAACAGATACCACCCGATATTAAAGCTGCTGCTGAGTGCGGTAAGCATTTCTTCAAGCCCGGCAGCATCAGCAGGTGTATCCCCCATCAATCCGATAATGGTGAACAGGGTAAGCGCAATGATAAAGCTCGGCACCGTTGTATAGAGCATGTGCCGGATGTGGGTAAACAGATCGGTACCCGCCATTGCCGGCGCAAGGTTGGTGGTATCAGAAAGTGGGGAGAGCTTGTCGCCAAAATAGGCACCGGAAATGATTGCACCAGCAGCAATGCCAAGGCTAAGCTCAAACGCACCGGCAATGCCCACAAGGGCGATCCCAACGGTACCAGCAGTTGTCCATGAACTTCCTGTAGCAAGGGCCACAAGGGCACAGATCACACAGCAGGCGGCATAGAAAATGGTGGGGTTCAGAATTTGCAGTCCATAGTAGATCATGGTGGGCACAATGCCGGCCATAATCCAGGTGCCGATAAGCGATCCAACAACCAGGAGGATAAAAATAGCACCCATGGCGAGGGAAACGCCGTGCACCATCCCATCTTTAATCTCTTTCCATGTAAAGCCGTTGCGTATGCCAATGATGGCGCCCACCATGGCAGAAAGAATCAGGGCGATTTGGTTGGGGCCATATGATGAGTTATCCGCATAAAAAACAACCGAAGAAGCCAGCAGTCCCACCATCACAAAAACCGGAATTAACGACTGACCCAGGCTTGGTTTCCGTTTTGTGCCGTCCTCAAAATCAGCACCATCTTCCATAACAACAACCTCATGTCTCGTTTGCAGGTGGCATAATATACACAACGAGATGTAAATGAGAATATTGCCGGCAACATTTTGGAAATACTGGATGCCAGCGCCACCTGGCGTGCACAACACGTGGTTGCCAGCATCCAGTTATTTGGTCAGTTTGCGGGCTTTACGCCCCGCACCGTGACGCTCAGCACTTGCATACCCGACGCATCGTATTCCGCCAGATGCGCTGCACTCAAGTTCTGTTCGAGTACATCGCGCGGCACTTCGATGACGTTGGACTTCAGCGTTTCGGATGCCTCGAAGCCGGCTTCAGCAATAATCTGCATGTACCGATCCTGTGCTACCGCACCAGAGACACACCCCACATAGAGCTCAGCTGCCCGCTGGATCGCCGGCGGCATGGTGCCTTTGACAACGATATCCGACACACAGAAATGCGCACCCGGCTTGAGCACGCGGTATATTTCTGCAAAAGCCTGTGCTTTGTTCGGCACCAGGTTCAGCACACAGTTGCTGATTGCAACGTCGATACTGTTGTCAGCAACCGGCATGTCTTCGATATCGCCCTGGACAAACGACACGTTGTCAAACCCCATTTTTGCGGTGTTTGCGCGTGCTTTTTCGACCATTTCAGGGGTAAAATCGACCCCGATTACGTGCCCGCTGTCGCCCACGATGGAGCGCGCAGTGAACGCGTCGAGTCCGGCGCCGGCGCCGAGGTCGAGTACGGTGTGTCCGGGTTGAATGCCGGCTACCTCTGTAGGCACCCCGCATCCGAGGCCCAGGTCTGCATCAGCCACATAACCGTCCACTTTATCGTAGGCATCCCCTACGATGTTGAACGCTTCCGCGCTGCTACTGCAGCCACACCCGCAGCCTTCTGCCGGCGGGCCCTCGTTGGCGATGGTCCCGTATTTCTCGCGAACCAGCGTTTTTATTGATTCATTGGTTTCCATTTTTTCAGCAGCAATTTTTGTTGAAGATGTCTGCGAACAGGGCTTCAAATGCCTGCTTTGCTTTTGTAAGTACTGCTGCATCCAAACAATAACACGAACGCGGCCCGTCGACCACCCCCGTGACAATGCCAGATTTCTTGAGCGCTTTGAGGTGCTGGGATACAGTCGCCTGCGCAAGCGGCAATACCTCAACAATCTCCCCGCAGATGCAGGATTTACGCTCAGCAAGTACTTTCAGAATAGCAATGCGGGCGGGATGCCCCATGGCTTTGGCCAATTCGGCCAGTTCAACTTCTTCTGCAGTGAAGTTTTCTTTTTTTGCTACGGCCATAGTCAAATGAATTCATTGTACATCGTAGATATACGATAAAAGGGAGATTGTTTCAATCAAATCTGAAAAACTTAGGATTTATCAACTTAGGTTGAAGGTTCAAAGTTTGGGGCCTTCAACTTTGAACCGTTAACAAGTATGCCTCAAGTTCTGAACTGGTTGATTGCAGCCACTACTACGCCCCATACCTCGTCCATGTCGGTCATTTCTACTTCGGGAAACTGGTCGACGGTGGCGTACAGAACGATCCGCCGCAGCTCTTTGCGGATGGCGCGGAGCATGAACTCACCCTGAACAGCGGCTACGACGATGTCACCGTTTTTTGGTTTGAGGGAGTGGTCTACAATGAGCAGCGCCCCTTCGTTGATGCCGGCGCCTTCCATTGCGTTGCTGCGGGCAAACACAAACTGGGTGGCGTGGGGGCGCTTGACGAGGTAGGTGTGCAGGTTCAGGTCTTCGTCGCGGTAGTCCTGCGACTGGTTGGAGAAACGCATGCAGTAAGGTTTAGCAGTGTCTTCTGGCACCCGGGAGACATGGCGGTGGGTGTGCCAACTTCAATAACAACGCTCACTCAAACTACACAACAAACCCGAACCTGTCACGGAATGGGGACAGTAGTTACACATATTTCACACACATCGCGCATTCATCTCAGCAGATATTGTAACAGTCACCAATTACCCCCTGCCTATGGACCCTTTTGCGCTGATTGACTGCAATAACTTTTTTGTCTCCTGTGTACGTGTGCACGAACCACGGCTTTGGAATCGTCCGGTTGTCGTGCTTTCTAACAATGACGGTTGCTTCATCTCATGCAGTCCCGAAGCCAAAGCACTTGGCTTTCCCCGAGGGGGGACGGCCTTTAAATATAAAGACGCCCTTAAGAAGCACAACGTTGTTGTCAAATCATCGAACTTCACGTTGTTTGCCGACATTTCAGATCGCGTTTATAACACGTTACGCAGGTTTTCGCCTGAAATTGAGAAGTACAGTGTAGATGAATCCTTTCTCAAACTTCCTGATGTTACCCATCCCAAACATATACGCGATGAACTCTATCGGTACACGAGGATTCCGGTTACCGTTGGCGTAGGACAAACCAAAACGTTGTCTAAAGCCGCCAACCACATCGCAAAAAAAGACGCATCATTCGCCGGCGCCCTGACGCTGCCAGAGGGCGACGCTGCTAATGCGTTTTTGCAACGTGTGCAGGTCCAGAAAGTCTGGGGCATCGGCGGGCGTTGGGCAGCTAAGCTTGCGCAACTCGGTATTGACGACGCACTAGCGCTCAAATACGCGCGCGACAGTCTCATCCGCCAGCAGCTTAATGTCGTGGGCTTGCGCGTCGTGCATGAGTTACGCGGCATGCGCTGCATTGAGCTTGAGGAGGTGATACCGGACAAGCAGCAGATGATGTGCTGCAGGAGCTCTGACGGACCGATCACCAGCTATGAAAAGCTACGCGAGTTTGTGGCGTATCTGGCCTCAACGGTGGCGGAACGGTTGCGCAGTGAAAACCAGGTGGCTGCCGGCATCCGGACCTACATCACCACCAAACAATTTGAGCAGCGAAAATACAGCAAGGCCCATGGCGTGCTGATGCCTGAAGCAACTGCATTTACCCCCAGGCTTGTAGACTTTGCCATTCAAAACCTCAAACAAATCTACCGCCCCGGATTCAGATACCGACGCGCCGGTGTTTTTCTGTGGGGCCTCAACAAAAACAAATTCCTGCAAATGGACCTGTTTGACGCGCAGCACGCCTCGAAACACCTCACGCTGATGGACACCCTCGACAAAATCAATGCGCGATACGGCAGGGATACGGTGTTTGTAGGCAGTATTGGAGTAGAGCGGGATTGGCTATCGCGGGCTGCAGATCCGCCCAAGTTTTATACAACGCGCTGGCACGACCTTGCCCGGGTTGGCTAAGCCTAGGCTACGGAGCGTTCTTGCTCTTTATATTGCAGTTCATAGAGCTTGCGGTAGAGACCACCCAATGCAAGCAACTCCTGGTGTGTGCCCTGCTCGCGCAACTTACCGCGGTGCATCACAAGGATACAATCAGCATCTTGAATGGTGGAGAGGCGGTGGGCAATCACCATAGAGGTGCGTCCTTCGATCAATTTTTCGAGGGCGTTCTGGATGAGTTCTTCCGTCTCGGTATCGATACTTGATGTTGCTTCGTCGAGCACCAAAATTGACGGGTTGTAGACGAGCGCTCGCGCAAAAGAAAGCAATTGCCGTTGGCCGTGCGAGAGGGAAGCGCCACGTTCGCGTACATCGTGGGTGTATCCATCGGCCAGTTTGTTGATAAACGCATCTGCGCCAATCAAACGGGCCGCCTCTTCGACCGCTGCGTGGTCGATCTCGTCATTTTCGAGGGTAATGTTGCGTTCTACCGAGCCGGAAAACAGGAAAACATCCTGTAGCACGAGTCCGATGTGCCGGCGTAAGTCTGCCAGCCGCATATCGGCAATATCAATTCCATCAACCAGAATTTGCCCTTTGTCGATTTCGTAGAAGCGCAGCAACAGGTTGATGATTGTAGTTTTGCCGGCGCCAGTAGCCCCCACAACAGCTGCAGTCTGGCCGGGCTTTACTACAAAAGACACATCCTGTAAAATCCAGTTCTTTTCCGTCTCCTCTTCCGTTTCTTTATCATAGGTAAACCACACGTTCTTGAATTCGATGTGGCCCTCAAACTCGGCGATATCAACCGGGCTATCCGTTTCTTCGATCGCAAAGTCTTTATCCAACAAACCAAAAATGCGCTCAGCGCCGGCCATGGCGCTTTGCAGCGTATTGTACTGGTCAGACAGGTTGCGAATCGGCTCGAAAAACTGCCGCGCGTACTGGATAAAAGCAATCAAGACCCCAACAGACAACGCACTGCCCATCGCACGGACTCCGCCGTACCAGAGCACGAGACCAAGTGCTGAAGAAGCGATGATATCTACTGCCGGCCAGAAGAGGGCAAAGTAGAAAATGGTGCGGATCTGGGCTTGCCGATGATCTCCGTTGATTTCCTTGAACCGGCGCAATTCCTCTCTTTCGCGATTAAAGAGCTGCACAATGGTCATCCCGGTTACGTGCTCCTGGACAAAAGAGTACAGGCGGGCAACCTGCTTTCGCGTTTCCCGATACTGTTCACGGACTTTCTTTCTGAACCAGAACGTCACGTATAACATCACGGGCAATGCTGCCAGGGTAACCAGCGCAAGGCGCCAGTTTAGCGAGAACATAAACGCGGCAATAAAGAAAATTCGAAATACGCTACCAAGGATGGTAACGATGCCGGCGGAAAGCACGTCACTAAGCGATTCGACGTCGCTTGTGGTACGTGTGATCAGCGTCCCGATCGGGGTTTTGTCGAAAAAGGACAGCGGCTGGTTTTGGATGTGGCGGTACACCTTTGTGCGCACATCATAAATGGCCCGCTGCCCGATCCATTGGGTCAGATAACCTGTAATAAATGCAAGAATCCCTTCCGCAAACAGCACCCCAATAAGAATCCATATGAACCCCTGCAAGCCGGTCAGGTCGCCGATAACGATGTAGTCGTCAATCGCTATCTGGACAAGCTTGGGGCGTAAAGGCCCAAGAAATGACGCGCAAAGCACCAGGACAAAGGCAAGGGCAACCCAGCCTTTGTAGGGCATCAGATAGACTACAATGCGCCGAAACAGTTTGCCGTCGATGCCTGTCGGTTTTTTTTCTTCCTCTTCGCTATGTGCTTGGTTTGCAGACAATATTCAGGGTCTATTACGCTGTCTTTGGTGATTTCTTGCTCACAAAGCTGGCTTTCGCCTCGGCGTTTTGCGGGGTGTTGGGCAACAACGGTTTATCGGTTAACTTATTCCGTATCGACTTCGGGAGAAGTATTTCGTATGCTGCGGCCCTGCAATGTGTACCGCTTTAATTCCTCAGCCGCCGCTGTGTTCTTGAATATAGATTGTGCTTCTGCCACCAGTATGTCAGTGTCTTTGTAGCGGGCGCTGAAGTGTCCAATTAACAATTGCTCGACGCCGGCCTCTTGCGCAATCGTAGCAGCTTCCATCGCCGTAGAATGGTTGGTTGCATGGGCGCGCGCAAGGTCATCTTGTGCAAATGTGGCTTCATGGTAACACAGCGAAGCCTCACGAGCAAGGGCCTTCCCTCCTTCACAAGGGCGCGTATCGGTTACATAGGCAAACGAGGCGCCACGCCGGCCTGGTCCGACAACGTCTTGCGGCTGCACCATGCCTGAACGAACGGGGACGGGCTCACCTTTTTTGAGTCGCTTAAAATCGCGCACATCTTCAACGCCCATGTTACGGGCTTTCTCTGCGTCGAGCTTGCCCGGCCTGAAAGGTTCTTCGATCCGGTATCCATACGCCGGCACGCCGTGTACAAGCGGATGGGTTATTACGTTACATACAGCTGAGGCATAGACTTCCTGTACACCCGATGTATGATCAAGCTCGGTGATATGCAATATGTAAGACGGCTGTTGGTCAGCTTGCCGGGAAGGTAGCGACGTAACAAATTCTCCAATTCCTACCGGTCCGATCAGGTGCAAAGGTTTTTCGTGTTGCAGCAGGGAAAGCGTGCTTAAAAGACCTGGGAGCCCGAAGTAATGATCGCCATGTAGATGCGTGATGAAAATGGCTTTCAGGCGCGACCAGCGGGCAGAAGCTTCGAGTAAACGATGCTGCGTCCCTTCGCCACAATCAAACAGAAATAACTCGTTTTCCACCGCTACAGTTGTAGCTGAAAAATGCTTTTCTTTTGAGGGCAGTGCAGATCCGGTACCCAGCGGGGTGACTTCGAGCATAAAACAGGGCCGGCGATCAGGTTAGCGCTTCGATTTCCTGCTCCAGCAACTGCTTCCTGTGCAGTTCTGCGTAAACGCCGTTCTGCTTCAAGAGCGCAGCATGTCCGCCTTGCTCAAGGATTTTGCCTTCATCCAGCACCAGAATCAAGTCTGCTTCCTGCACCGCAGAAATACGATGGCTCACGATGACAATGGTGCGCTGCCCAAAGTGGTTGCGCAGGTGACCGAGGATGTTGCTTTCAGTTTTGGTGTCAACTGCAGAGAGCGCATCATCCAGAATAAGAATACGTGGATCACGGATGAGGGCGCGAGCAATCGAGCTGCGCTGTTTTTGCCCCCCCGAAAGGGTGATGCCACGTTCACCGACAAAGGTCTCGAAGCCTTTTGGGAAATCCCGGATGTTATCGAGCAGTTCAGCCTCGCGTGCAGCCTGATCAATTGCCTCCTGGCCGGCGTCGAGTCTCCCAAATGCGATGTTATTTGCAACGGTATCGCTAAAAAGAAAAACTTCTTGCGGTACGTAGCCAATTGAACTACGCAATACCTCAACAGGGAATTGGGGAGCTGGCTGGCCGTCAATTTTGACTACGCCTTCCGTAGGATCGAAGAGGCGGGCAACCATCTCTACCAGTGTGCTTTTGCCAGAACCTGTGCGCCCAACAATAGCAAGCGTTGACCCTGCGGGGATATCAAATGAAACATCTTTTAACACCCAGGGGCCGTTTTCTGTGTATTTAAAACCCACCTTTTCGAACGCAATCGCACCGGTTACGTCGGTGAATGTCGGCACGGTGCGGTCGCTGTCGCTTACATCCGGACTTGCATCAAAGATGCTGGCAAGCCGCGTCATCGAAGCGGATGCGCGCTGGATCATGGTGATTACAAACCCCATCGAAGCCACGGGCCACGTCATGAGGGTAACGTAGATGATAAATTCGGCAATGTTGCCAATGGTGATGGCCCCCTCTGCAACGAGTCCACCGCCTACCCAGACAACAATAATGGCAGACATGCCAATCAGGATCAGAAATACGGGACGCCAAATGGCGTCAACAAGGGCAAGGTCCAGCATACGTTCTTTATAGAGCGCGCTCTCTTCTTCAAAGCTTGCAGCTTCAGCCTCTTCACGGGTGTAAGCTTTGAGGACGCGGATGCCGGCAAGGGCTTCCTGTACCCGGCTGGTGAGTTTCGAATACTGCTTTTGCAACGCATCGCTCCGGGCGTGCACTACGCGGGCCACAAAAAACACAGAGATGGCCAGCAGGGGCATCGGAAGGATGGCAAACAGCGTGAGCCGCGGGGAGATGAAAATCATGGCAGACACAGCAGCTACCACAAAAACGACGGCACGCGCAGAGTACATCATCGCAGGCCCGATGTACCGCCGCACCTGTTCGATGTCGCTGGTTGCGCGGGTCATCAGGTCGCCCGTGGCGTGTTGCACGTAGAAGCTGCGAGAGAGGCCCTGCAAATGGTCGTAAAGCTGGTTGCGAAGATCATACTCTACATGGCGAGACATCACAACGATGGTCTGCCGCATCAGAAAAGTAAACGTGCCGCTCAGGAGACTCAGGCAGATGATTACGGCGCCAAAGAGGAGCAGGCAGACAAAAAACTGGGTAAACAGGTAGCCCTGGACTTCTGTGCCGGCAAACAGATTAAACAGATTCACAAACCGCGGCATGCTATCGATGATAATCCGAACCATCATCGGAACTGCCACAGAGAATGCCGCAGAAGCCGCGGCACACAACAAACCCGGGATGAACAATTTCTTGTACTTCCAGAAAAAGTGATTAAGCCGTGCGAGGGGTTTCTTCTTGCGCTTTGCCATGGGTGTTGGGAATCGGTGCTGGTTGCTGCTCCGAATGGAAACGTACGCGTGTTAGGATATCCAGATCCATTGAGGTGGAATTTGGCGTGAGGACACCAGGTTCGTGTTTTTGTGTTTCCGGGTTTTCGTTTTGTGCTACTAAGCTGCTGCTAGTACTGCTGTGGTGTGCTTTTATAGTTGTGCAAGTGCCTTGATCGGCATTCGACGCTCTACCTTCGGCACTAATTCCACCCCCTATTGCATGATAGAAGGATCTGGAGAATGAACCTGCATTGCGGGATTTCTTGTGCTTTTGTGTAGAGAGGGATACCATCCGCAAATCCTAAACAGTCAGTGAGGTACACCATGCCGTTCTCTATAGATACATCACAAGCCATTCCCGTTGTTTATCTCGAAGGTAGATTTCTGGGGAGCCTTGAGCGCGAAGCGTTCCATGCGATGCTGGGAGAGTGCCGGGAGGCAGGAAGCCATCGGATTATCGTCGATTTTTCCAGAACAGATTTTATTGACTCTTCTGGTATAGGCGCCCTTATAGGGGGATTGAATACGATGCGAACACTTGGTGGGGATATCCGGCTTGCAGGCATGCACCAGCGCATCAAAAATATCTTCCTGATGAGCCGGCTTCTAGGCAGCGTGTTTGAGCAGTTCGAGAATGCAGAACACGCAGCGCTGAGTTATGACAAAGACGCCAAGGTGGCGCTTTAACCCTCTCATTTGTTACTGCCATTTGTTACCGCATGGAGCGACCCAACGGTAACAACCAACAGAAAGGGCGCGACCGTATTTATGGTCGCGCCCTTTCTGAATGTATTGCCGTCAGTTTTGGAAATTAGCTTACGCTTCTTTACAGGTTTTAATGATGGCAGCGGCAACTTTGTAGGGATCCGCGTTGGAAGCCGGCCGGCGGTCTTCGAGGCGGCCTTTCCAGCCATCTTCGATGGTGCCCACAGGAATACGGATGGATGCACCGCGATCAGAAACACCGTAGCTAAACTTGTCGATTGACTGTGTTTCGTGCGCACCGGTGAGGCGCTGGTCGTTGTAGGCGCCATACACATTGATGTGGCGCTCGATGTTGCGACCAAACGATTCGCAAATCTTGATAAAGGTGTCCTCTTTGCCTGAATCGCGCATGTCGCCATTTGAAAAGTTGGCGTGCATGCCTGATCCGTTCCAATCGAGGGCGCCGAGTGGTTTCGGATGCCAGTTGATGCCGTAGCCGTATACTTCCCCTGTACGCTCAAGGAGATAGCGGGCCACCCAGATTTCGTCGCCGGCGCGTTTTGCACCTTTTGCAAAGATCTGGAATTCCCACTGACCAGCAGCAACTTCAGCATTGATGCCTTCTACATTAAGGCCAGCAGCCAGGCAGAGGTCGAGATGCTCTTCTACGCAGTCGCGGCCGAAGGCATTGTTTGCACCAACAGAGCAATAGTAAGGGCCTTGTGGGCGAGGATAGCCGCCGGCAGGGAAGCCTGGTGGCAAGTCGGTCATAGGATCCCAGAGGAAGTATTCCTGCTCAAACCCAAACCAGTAATCATCGTCATCGTCTGCAATGGTGGCCCGGCCATTAGAATCGTGTGGTGTACCGTCGGCATTCAGTACTTCCGTCATCACAAGGTAGGCCTCTTCACGGCCGGGGTCTGGAAAAATAGCAACTGGCTTCAGCAGACAATCTGACGAGCTGCCATCAGCCTGCTCAGTTGAACTTCCGTCAAAAGACCACGTGGGGCACTCTTCGAGGGAGCCGCCAAAATCTTTCCTGACCATCGTTTTGGAGCGGAGGCTCTGGGTTGGTTTGTACCCGTCGAGCCAGATGTATTCAAGTTTTGAAGCCATTTGAGGTAAATACAGTTGATCTTGTTATAAGGGACGTTGCCGGTCGCGGTGTTTGGTGTGGATAGACGCGGCACGCAAAAAACGCGTATTGCCCGGTGGGATTGCTCTTTTTAATCACATCCGTGCCGGGAGCTAAATAAATAAGGATGTAACGGGGATTAATATAGGTATTTATATCTTTTCGAGCTAAAAAAACACAAGTCTATTATCTGATTCTTCAAATTGAAAGATATGATAAGTTGCTGTGCCTAATATATTTAGGCAAATCAAACAAGTTGCTTTTTAGAGAGGCTACAAACACAAAAAGCCAGCAGAAGCCGGCCTTTTCCTAAAAAAATGACGTTCCAAAGGCTTGGGCGCCTAGTTTGAAGATGTCTGCACCAGTAGGTTGATGGGCACAACATCGAGGCTCCGCGTTTCTTTGTAGGTGCTAAGCACGATACTGGTGGAAGTCCCGTGTACAGCAGGCCAGGCCTGAATTTTAGCGAGGAGTAGCTCGAGCGAGGTGGTATTCTGGGTTCTCACCTTGAGAATGTGGGATCCTTCACCAGTCACAGAATGCACCTCGAGTACCTCAGTCATTGCAGAGGCTTTATCCACAAAACTGTCATAGTCAGAGGAATTGTCGACCGTCACCCGAATGAATGCGGTAATATCAATATGTAAGCGCTTTGCATCCACGACGGCATGATAGCCCTTGATGACACCGCGCTCTTCCAATTTGCGCATGCGCTCGCTGACAGAAGGTACAGACAGGCCAACTTCTTCAGCGATACGATTTCGCTTCATACGCCCCTGCGTTTGCAGCAGCATGAGAATCTTGGCGTCGATCTCGTCAATCCGCTCCATTTCACAACTTCCTTATTAATTTAGATGAGAATATCAAAGTACGCTTGCAGAAGGACGTATGTCAATACACCACCTAAAAAAATACACTGTTGCTCAAAATTTAACAGGGACCGGTAAATAAAAAACGGGAAGTCCGGGCGTATGGCCCAGGCTTCCCGTTTCAAAGTTTTCAGCAGTTTCTGCTGACAGGTGCCGGCTTACGAGTGATTTTTGAGGTAAACCAGCAGCTGTGACCGAGACAGTTTGGTAATGTATTCGAGGATGTTGCGGTGCTCCTGGCTGTACGATCCGCGCGACAGGCCCGGGATGTAGTACTGCAGTGCATCGAAGTACGACCCAACTGGGCGCGCATCACGAACAAACTGAGAGGTCAGGATATCCTGAACGGTACGGAAATACGTTTCGAAAGTAGACATACAAACCTTGCCTTTCTTCACGTACGAGTCGTGCATGACTGTCTGCACTTTCTGTGTTGCATGCTGGATGGCCTGCTCTACCTCTTCAGGGCGGAGGACCTGATCCGGGTCTTCAACAACGCTGCTCGTTTCACCAACGTGAACATAAGCGGCGCGGATTGCCTGGGCGAAGCCAGTAACCGGATACGCATTGCAATAGTATGGGTGCTCTCCGATAAACTCGATAAACGAAGAAACCAGTTCGTGTGAGCTTGCAGAGCGGCACAGATAAGCGATCAAATGCGCCTCAAGCACCTCGACCGGCGCAATTGGCAAATTATTCATATCGCTTTCCTCTTTGCCCACAATGAGCCAGGCACTGCCATTATAACGCGTCATCTGGAGGCCTGTGTCAGCCTTTACTGCATCCTTGATGTTGCGGATAATTTTGGCAAGTGTTGGGTCTGCTTCTCTGTAGCGCCGGAATAATCCTTCATTAACTTTACTAAAAATTAGGCGCCGCAAGATGATGTAGACTTCCTTGTCATTTGCGTCTCTCCAGTCAACAGAATTGAAATACTGCTGGAGAAGTTTAAAGCCACCCTTCTCATTTCGTTGAAAGAGATCAGCGAAACAATCGAGCGCAAGGTCTTCGAGCGAAAGACCAAAGAGGTGCGGTAAAAGGTAACCAGAACGGGCTTTTTTCTGCAAATAGGCCAGAGCCAAACGATAACATTCGTCAACTAGCTCATTTACAGCAGGCCGTTCAGGCTGATCGCTCAAGGTCGAGTTTAAAATATTCTTGATTTTCAATCTTCTTCAATCGTAATAATGTGGTGAGCAAATCTTTTTTGAACGCGAATACATGATACCATCAAGTGCAGGGAAATTTTTAAGTATTGACTACATCCGGCTATGTACCTTTGGCTGTAGTTGGTTGAGCTTTTCTGCAGTCAATGAATGGGTTTGACTTGATTTCTCATGCCCCTTCGATAGCGTTCACAAAGGGTCTTGTATCGTAGTTCGCAATCAAACCCTGAAACGGATGCAGAATGTCACAAAGCTGTGTTTATTCAGTCGAAACTCTATTGTATTTTATTTCAAATGCTGTTATGCTATAGGGCCGACGATTTGAGAGAGGAAGACAAGTAACTTTTTGCTTATCTTACAAGACGTGCTCCTCCAGGCCTAAACTCGGAACCGAACATCCAACTTACCTCCGTGGCTGTTTTGATCTGGGACGAGTATAGCGTGCAACGTACAGCCAGTGTACGTATGTGCTGCCTCGATCCTGGTTACAACCTCCTGTCTGGGAAGAATTGAACCAATTCCAAGGGTATCGCTCGCTACTGTCGATACTGTTAAAAAGCCCTTTTGCCCAATCATCAATTTGCCAATATTGATGTTGCTGGTGTTTGCATGAAGCAATACTTCGAAATATTAGAACTGCAGCCGGGAGCTACACCCGACGAGGTAAAAACTGCCTACAGGGACCTGGCTAAAGTCTGGCACCCTGACCGGTTTAAAACCGACTCTCCGCGCCTCAAATCCAAGGCTGCAGAGAAACTGGCAGAGATCAACGAGGCCTACGAAAAAATCCGGGCTTACCAGGCACGCCAGAAGGCGCGCAAACAGAACGGTGAATCACAGCGTCCATCCTCTCAAAACCCTAATCACACGGGATATCGGCCATATTCACCGGGTTCAGCTCCGGGGAACGGACAGTCATATTCGGGATATGCGCGCCCCACACCCAATGGCCGGCCACAACATCGCCGGCCCTCGAGCAACGGTTCAGCACGCTCCCAGTCTAGCACCTATCGCAGTAGATCGCGGCATCATGCCAGCTCTCGTGCCCGTTCCAATGGCAACAGTAGCACAAATCATTCCTCAAAAGGTGCACAGGCCTCCGCCCATTCACCTTTCCGGCAACAAACAACCACGCCAACACACACGCTGGCCCGGCGCAGGCAAACGTCAATCCAGTACGGCAAATACGGTAACCACAATTACACCTATGCTTACAAGAAGCGCCGGCGCGATAAAAACTCAATGGCGATCTATCTGGCTGCAGGTGCACTCCTTGCCATTGCAGTAGCAGGCATCATCTTCTTTTTGCGGCAGTCGGAAGCGCCGCCGCCAACCCTGGCTGATTATCCTGAAGTAAGCAGTTCAGTGAATGCAACAGCCCGGCAAAACACAGTAAATGAGGCGCCGGCAGCAGCTGAAGCAGAGCCTTCTTCGATGCCACAAGAGGCAAGCCTGGTTTCTGCGACCCAGCGGCCCATCAATCCGAAAAAAATTGCTGACCGGCAAGCACCGGCCGGCTTCTTTACGCTAGGCTCTTCGAAATCTACCGTAATTGCTGTGCAAGGGAATCCCGAGCGCACAACAGACGAACTTTTCCGCTACGGCTTTTCTTCTGTATTCTTTGAAGATGGAGTTGTTATCGGATGGCACCAGGCGCACAATGCGCAGTTGATGGTGAAAATGGTGCCACGCAAAGCGTATGAAGCTGCGTTTTTCACCCGCGGCTCAACCCGCGACGAGGTTGTGGCCATTCAGGGCACACCTGATCATTACCGGGACCGTGGCCGCGAATTGCGCTATGGTGAATCGCGCATCACCTTTGAAAAGGGCCGCGTGGTCAGCTGGCATCAGCACGTAGACTCGCCCCTCAAGGCGAAGTTGTTGCCCAAAGTATACTCGAGTGCCACGCACTTTACCCACAACTCAACCCGCGATGAAGTCCTGTCTGTACAAGGTACGCCAACCCATTTTGGGGAGAACACCTTCCATTACGGGTACTCTACCGTACAATTTAAAGATGACCGCGTAACAGGGTGGAACCAGGCCGCTTCTTTCCCGCTGCAAGTTGAGCTGAAGCCATCCGTGCCGACGAGCACCAAGTACTTCACCAAAGGCTCCTCTCGCGATGAGGTGATTGCCTCACAGGGTACGCCCGACCAGTACAGCGACCAGATTTTCAAATATGGACAATCGTCTGTTTCGTTTGAAAGCGGCCGCGTGGTTAGCTGGTATGAATCGGTTGCTTCACCGTTGAAAGCGCGGCTAGAATAGACGTAGCCGTTTTTTTGAGCTTCCGTATTTTCGGGATTTCGTTTTTTCCTCTTCTCTTAAGGCTTGATGCTGGCCGCCGTGGATCATACGCCTCTTTCCCTTCCCATCTGGCAGCAAAGCTAATTAAAAAGTAAGCAAACGCTTTACCTTTCCGGGCCGGCGCCGATACCGGTTCTAACGCCAGACATACACCGTTCCAGTCTCAACACACAAGCAGTGTGATGCACATAGCTGCATTGCGCGCACATCAAATTGTGCCAAAGACATGGAAGATCTGGTCATCAAGGTTCAAGAATTGGAGTCTTTGTACAATGCCGTGCTCGATGCAACCATCGAAGACGGAGATGTTGAAAAGGCTCACGAATGCCTGAAGGAGTACCAGCGGGTACGCCAGGATATCAGGCTGCGGCTGTTTTCCAACTCGGTCATGCATCTGCCGGAAGTGGCGGACAAGAAAATCCTGACCCATCTACAGCTGATCAGCTCTGGGGAGGATTTGCCAAATCCGTTTATGAAAGGCCTGTTTCAAGACGAGCTGGACATGGAGCGAATTCGTGACCTGAGCGCGGAGCACTTCTTTTCGTGGTTTGATCCATACGACTACATAGAGGAGCTGTACAAAGTAGGCTCATTGGTGGTGGGTGCCGGCAGCTACCCAAAGCACCTGGAGTCGCTGGTGGGTGAATTGCGCCACTGCTTTGTATTCAAACAATACCACGCCACCTACGCCCTGTGCAGAACAGCATTGGAAATCAGCATCCGTGACGTATTTGAGCAGCAAGGCCTCAACGATCCCCATTCTGACAACTACATCTACGTAGAGCAGCGCATCTCAAAGTCGAACCGCCGCTGGTTCATGGATGCCCCCGATCCCTCTCTGGCCCAGATGATTGGCATGTTGTGCCTCCTGCGCCTGTTCAGGCACTTAAAGATGGAGCTCCGCAACATCGTATCGCGAGGCAATGATATTATCCACGGATTCAAGACCGCAACCCGGGAAGATTCTGAGCGGATGATGCGTAGCACGCTCAGGGCTATTCACGACCTTTACGAGGTTTAAGGTTGCTGATTAAAGGTTGAAGGTTTGTTTACCTTTACGCCCCACGCAACATCCGTCATTCCCGCCCCTGATCGGGAATCCACCGGCATGGCACCGCGAAAACCGCACAAAAGGAAACGCAGTCCCGAGACGCGAGTATGATTCACCATCCAATTGGGGCCCGTAGCTCAGCGGTTAGAGCAGTGGACTCATTAGGGGCAGACCAATAGCTGCTCCTGGTGCCCTTTCTGAGAAATCAGGGAGTGCGCAGCGGGTGAATTCAGGGAAACCTACGTCGAAAGATACGGCAATCCTGAGCCAAGCCGGCGAAGGCTAGCACTTAGGTGCAGTAACCGGAAGGTGCAGAGACTAGATGGTGAGTAAGCCAGGCAATAAACCATCACTAGCGCCCGCCGCCCTAACGAGTAAGACGAGGGTGATGATATAGTCCTACCCTACGTGGAAATGCGTAGAAGGTGAATCCATTGGCCGTAGGTTCAAATCCTACCGGGCCCACTATTACCCCTTGTAAGTCGTTGTGCTGCAAGGGGTTAGTTGTTTATGGGTACAACATAGGTACAACAATTTGCCAAATTGCTAACACGAACCTTGTTTTTAACCCCATCGTTAGCTATTGCATAATAAAGGCGCACAAGCTACATTTTCAACGTCTTCAAATGTTTTAGATGTATGCTTATTGCACTTCAGGAGACTATATATTTTTATTTATTGGGACCGCTGATTGAAGTATCATTTTGTCAAAGCCAGATATAGGGAGATTAATACTTCCTATATCTATCGAAATACCAACTCTAGCAAGCTTTGATTTTTTTGTAACACTTCTACCTTCCCTACGGTCGGCATTCCGCTTATCAATCTTTCAGCATGGAGAACCCATTCTTTGACCATCCCATATTAAATTCCCCTTATGACTATCCATCCAGGCACTGGGAACTTGATCATGATGGGCAGCCTACACAGCAGATCATTCCTCGACGCCGACGCGCTGAGTTCATTACGCCGATCCCCAAACCTCGCAAGCGTAAGCATGCAAGCCAGAAGGAATTAGCGTTTGATGAAGGGCGGGGAATTTCAAGCGAAGCACAACGATACGACCCAACATCTACGATTAATGCCCTCCGCCGACAGGTCGACGAGTGGCGTATGATTCCCGATTCCAGCAAATGGCGAGTAACTCCCGAAACCGCACGTTTGCTTCAGCACTGGCGGCAACATAAGTTTTCTAGTATTCGCCCCTTCTTCTGTCAGATTGAAGCTATCGAAACCCTGATTTGGCTTACCGAGGTCGCTCCTAAAATCGGTGTTGGCCG